>JAJZYI010000305.1 GCA_021798135.1 Actinomycetes bacterium
GGCGCCGTGCTGGCGGCCCAGCGCCGCCTGGCCGGGATCCTGCAGGAGCTGGCGGGCCCGCACGACGCGCTCGCCGTCCCCGCGCTCGGCGACCCGAGCCCGTGGGCCGCGGCCGTGGAGCGGCTGCGGGCCCAGCTCGACGGCGCGCGCCGGGACGCCGCCGAGGGCTGGGCCCAGGCGGCGACGGCCACGGCCGACGCCGACGCGCTGTGGCGGGCGCTGTGGTGGACCGGCACGCAGCTCGCCGAGGCCACCGCGGCCGCGCTGCCGCAGCCGCCCCCGCCGCCGGGCTACGGGCTCGACGCCATGGGCGACACCGCCGCCTACCACCGGTGGCTGGCCGACACCGAGCCGCCGCCGCGGTCCCCGGGGACGGCGGCGGACGACGAGCCGCGGCTGGCCGCCGGGCCGGTGATCTCGGTGGCGGTCCCCGTCTACCGCCCCGACCTCGACCTGCTGGAGCGGTGCCTGGCGTCGGTGCGCGCCCAGAGCTACGCGGCGTGGGAGCTGTGCCTGTGCGACGACGGCTCGGGCGACCCGGCCGTGACCGCCGCGCTCGACGCCGCCGCGGCGTCGGACCCGCGGGTCCGGGTGGCCCGCCACGAGCGCAACGGCGGCATCGCCGCCGCCACCAACACCGCCATCGGCCTGTCGGGCGGCACCTGGGTCGCCTTCCTCGACCAGGACGACGAGCTGCACCCCGAGGCCCTGGCCGCGGTGGCCGCGTGCGTCCTCGACCACGACGACGCCGACGTCGTCTACACCGACGACGACAAGAAGGACCTGGAGGGCCGGCGCTTCAACCCGCAGTTCAAGCCCGACTGGAGCCCGGACCTGCTGCTGTCGATGGCGTACTTCTCGCACCTGGTCGCCATGCGGCGCTCGCTGGTCGACGAGCTGGGCGGCCTGCGATCGGAGCTCGACGGCAGCCAGGACCACGACCTGGCGCTGCGGGCCACCGAGCGCGCCCGGCGCATCTGCCACGTCCCCCGCGTCCTCTACCACTGGCGGGCGATCCCCGGCTCCGCCGCCACCGACGCGGCGGCCAAGCCGTGGGCCAACGAGGCGGGGCGCCGGGCCGTCGCCGAGGCCCTGGCCCGGCGCGGCGAGCCCGGCACGGTGGAGCACCACGTCCGGCGGGGCTTCTTCCACGTGCGGCGCGACGTCGTCGGCGACCCGCTGGTGAGCATCGTGATCCCGTTCCGCGACGGCGCCGGCCTGCTGCAGCGCTGCCTCGACTCCATCGACGAGGACCCCGGCCACCGCCGCTACGAGCTGGTGCTGGTCGACAACGACAGCACCGAGCCGGAGCTGCTCGGGCTGCTCGACCGCCTGGCCGAGCGACCCGACGTGACCGTGGTCCACGACCCCCGCCCCTTCAACTGGGCGGCGCTCAACAACGCGGCGGTGGACCGGGCGCGCGGCGAGCTGCTGCTGCTGCTCAACAACGACGTCACCGCCCGCAGCCCGGGCTGGCTGGCCGCCATGGTCGGCCACGCCCAGCGCCGCAGCGTCGGCGCCGTGGGCGCCCGCCTCCTCTACCCCGACGACCGCGTGCAGCACGTCGGCACGGTCATCGGGCTCGGCGGCGTCGCCGGCCACGTCATGGCCGGCCTGCCGGGCGACGCCCCGGGGTACATGGTGTTCGCCGAGCTCACCCGGAACTGGAGCGCGGTCACCGGCGCCTGCCTCATGACCCGGCGCGACGTGTGGGAGGAGGTCGGCGGCCTCGACGAGACGCTGGCCGTCTCCTACAACGACGTCGACCTCTGCCTGCGGGTGGTCGAGGCCGGCTACCACGTCGTCTACACGCCGCTGGCGGAGCTGGTGCACGCCGAGTCCGCCACGCGGGGGCTCACCGGCTATGGTGCCGACATCGAGCCGTTCGTGGCCAGGTGGGCCCACTGGCTGCGCGACGGCGACCCGCTGTTCAACCCCAACCTGTCCCGGCTCGACGCGCGCTGCGTCGTGCGCCTGCCCGACGAGGACGACCGATGGAACGAACGACTCCGGACGCTCGTGCCCTGGTGGACAAGCTGAGGCAGCGGGCCCAGGCCCGCAGCCGGCCGTGGCACCCTGACCCGCTTCCCGGCCCGCCCTACCGGGTGCCGATGACGGCCCACGAGGGCCTGAAGCACCTGCACGAGCACTGGGCGCTGCCCGACCGGTTCGACGCGCCCGGCGCGCACGGCGGCCCGCGGTGGCGGCAGCTCGTGTGGCGGGCCGCCGGCCGCGTGACCGGCGGCGTGCTGCAGCCCTACCTGGCGGCCGAGCGCGAGCTGCTCGCCAACCTGGTCCGCTACTGCGACGCCCTGGCCAAGCGGATCGACGCCATCGAGCGCGACGTCGACACGCTCGCCCAGGCCGCCAGCCGGCAGTCCGCCGAGGTCGCGGCGCGGCTGGCGTCGCTCGCGGCCGGCCACGGCGGCGACCTCGACGGCGAGCCCGGCCCGGACGGCGAGCCCGGCACCGGCGGTCAGCCCGGCACCGGCGGTCAGCCCGGCACCGGGGGTCAGCCCCGCGTCGGCGGTCAGCCCCGCGCCGGCGCCGGCGGATGACGGCAGGCCCCACCGGGCGCCTGCCGGGGCCCGGGCGGGTGGCGGTGGTCACGGACCGCTGGGATGGCGGCGACGAGGCCGACCTCGCGCTCCGCTCCGTCGCCGGGGTCCTGTCGCGCCGGCGCCGGGTGGAGGTGCTCGTGACGGCGGGGCCGGCCGCCGGGAGCGCCCGTGACGGCGCCTTCGACGTCCGGGTGCTCACCGGCGAGCCGCCCGACGCCCCGACCCGCGCCGTGGTGCTCCAGGCGCTGGCCGCCAGCTCCGCCCTCGCGTCGCCCCGCCGGTGGTCCCTGCCCGCACCGGCCGACGGCGTGCTCGGCGGCGTGGAGGCGGGCGCGTGGCACCGGGCGGGCGCGCGCGTCGCCGAGACCGGACCGTCGCTCGTCCTGCTGGCCGGTCCGCCACCGCCGGCCGCGCTCGACGTGATCGCCGGCGCCGCTCCCGGGACCCGGGTGGTGGCGATGCCGCTCACCGCCGACGAGCGCCGGCTGTGCCGCGACGGCGTGGCCACGGTCCTGCAGGCCGCCGACGCGGTGCTCGCCACCAACCCGGCCGAGGCCGCACGCGTCCGGGAGCTCGCCGGCGTGCGGCCCGTGGACGTCGGCGTGCACCTGCCCGGCAACCCGCACGCGCTGCGGGAGCCGCCGGCCATGCTCGCCGGCCGGCCCTACGCCGTCGTGGTCGGCGCGGCGAGGCACGTCGGCGACGACGCCGTCGCCCGCCCCGAGGCGGCGGACGACACCTTCGCGACGGGCGCCTGGCTCGCGGGCCGCCTGGCCGGGGGGGAGGAGCCCGTCCGGGTGGCCGCCGTGCAGGGCCGCGAGCTGGCGGTGTGGGAGCGGGGCCGGGCCGAGCTGTGGCCGGTCGTGGCCAGCCGCTCCGACCTGTGGCGCGTGCTCGCCTTCGCCCGCGTGGTGGTGGCCGTCGACCCCGGCCCCCTGCTGGCGCGCAGCGTGCTCGAGGCGCTGCTGCACGGCACGCCCGTGGTGGCCCGCGACGGGACCGTCGCCGCCGAGCACCTGCGGGCGTCGGGCGGCGGGCTGTGGGTGGACGACGACGCAGGCCTCGTCGAGGCGGCGGCGCTGCTGATGGCCGACGGTGCCACCGCCGGCCGGCTGGGACTCGCCGGCCAGCAGTGGGCGCAGGCGCGCTTCGGGGACCTGGCCGCCTTCGCTGCCCGCGTGGAGGCCGCGTGCACGGGCGACGGCACGGCGGCCGCACCGTTCGCGCCACCCGGCACGGCAGCGGGGCCGGCCACGGGAACGGCAGCCGGGCCGGGCGCACCACGTGGCACGGCGGCAGGGCCCGACGCGAGCACGGCCGCAGGGCCCGCCACGAGCCCGGCCGCAGGGCCCGACGCGAGCACGGCC
>JAJZYI010000306.1 GCA_021798135.1 Actinomycetes bacterium
GGCCACACGCCGCTCGCCCAAGGGCCGACCCCTTTCGGCACCCATTACGCGGCACGGGTCCAGACGACCGCTACCCCCAGGGCGAGCAGCAGCACGCCGGCTCCGGTCGCCACGAGCACGTAGGGCGCGCCCCCGGCCCACCAGGCGCCGGTGTGCGCCGTCGTCGCCCCGGCGATCGCCGTGCCCGCGCCGCCGCTGGCCGCGGCCGTGACCGGCGTGGCGGCGGCGGTCACGGCGAAGCACTCGGCGGCCGGGTCCGACTCGGCCGCCATGGCGGCGTAGGTGCCGTCCCCGCCGTAGCTGGCGGAGAAGCACCAGGTGCCGGGGGACGACGGCCGCAGCCCGTCGGTGGCCGGCAGGTCGTAGACGGACCGCCCGGCGCCCGACGTGGTCGGCGCGGTGAGGGTGGCCAGCGTGGCGCCGCCCGTGCAGGGCGTGCCCGTCGCGGTCTCGCGACAGGCCGTGAAGGTGACGGTGCCGGTCGGCGCCCCGCTGGTGCCGGTCAGCACGGCGCTGTCGCGGGCGGTCGACCCGACGGCCACCGTCGACGGCGTGAGCAGCGTGGTGGTGAAGCCCGGGTCGATCGGCGAGCCCGGCTTGGTGGCGAGCGCCGCCTTGGCCACCACGAAGCACTGGGTGCTCGGCGACGACGCGCTGGCCGGGGCGTAGAAGGCGTCGCCGCCGTAGGCGGCGAAGAAGCAGTAGGTGCCGGCAGCCGACGGCGTGAACGGCGCCGACGACACGGTGACGCTCGCCGACGGCGCGGCGTGGGCCGTGCGGACGGAGCCCGTGCCTGCGCCGCCCTGGCCCGAGCGCACGGTCGACGACCCGAGGTCCTGCGCGTCGGACGCGTCGCCGGTGCAGGCCACGGCACCGGCCGTCGGGCCGCACACGGTGAAGGCGACGGTACCGGTCGGGGCGCCGGCGCCGGTGCCGGTGACGTGGGCCACGTCGGTGTCGCTCGCCCCGAGGGTGATGGACGGCGACGACGGCGAGGCGGTCATCGAGTCGCTCGCCACCGACCTGGGGACGGCGACGCCCTCCACGGTGAAGCACTCGTCGGCCGCTGCGGGCGTGGCGGGGTTGTCGTTGTGGCTGCGGAGCTCCGGCTGGAAGGCGAGGGCGCTGCCGAAGCAGTAGACGCCGGCCTGCACCGGCGTGAACGACGGTGACGTGGCGAGGAGCGCGGTGCCGCCGCTGTTGTCCTGCATGAGCACGGGCGCGCCGAGCGCGGCGAGCCCGACCGAGGTGCCGGGACCGCTGGTGGTGCACTCGCCCAGGGCGGGCGCCGAGGGGAACGGCCCGCACGTGTAGAACTGGAGGGGGACGGGCGGCAGGCCGGAGGCGAAGCCGGGGACCGTGAGGGTGGCGGCGTCCGTCACGCTCTGGCCGAGCGTGACGGTGCTGGCCGAGGGGTGCGTCGTGATGATCGGCCCACCGGCCGCCCCGGCCTGGCTGCCGAGCACGGCCAGCACCAGGCCGCTGGCGACGAGCCCGGCGCCGGCGAGCAGCGCGGCGCGCTCGCGGAGGCGGCGGGCGGGTGTGCCGTTGGACCGGCCGGCCCGTGCCGGGCGGGAGCGGCGACCGGAGCGCCCTGCGTGCCCAGGCGATGCCTCGCCTCCGGGGGACATGGTGTCGTCGGTGTCGGCGTGCATCGCCACGCGCCCTTCCGTCGGAGCGGCGACAGGTGGTCGGGCAACCACCCTGCGACCGCGGCCTCGTTGTCGGTGGATTGTTGCACGTGGCGGTTGCACTTGTGAACCCGTTTTCCTCACCTTCGGTGGTGGAACAGCGCTCCGCGGTCGCCGCCAGGTTTCGTCGCAGCGCTCGGCACCGCTCAGGCTGGCGCCGGCCCCGCGCCATCGGGGGCCGTGACGCCGGGCGTGCCCGCCCGCGGGACGCCTCCGGCGGTGCCGGCAAGCGCCGCCGTGTCGGTCAGCGCCGCCGTGTCGGGGGTGCGGGCCACCAGGTCGACGCTGTCGGGCTCCGGGAGCGGCCGCGCCCCGGTGCCGACCACGCCGAGCTCGCCGAAGCGCCGCGCCTGGGGCAGCACGCTGCGCTCGAGGGACCCGACGGCGTCGTTGTACGCGCCGACCGCGCTTCGCAGGCCGCGGCCGACCCGGGCGAGGTGGTCGGCGAACGCCGCCAGGCGCCGGTGCAGCTCCTGGCCGAGCTGGCTGACGCGCACCGCGTTGGCCGCGAGCTCCTGGTGCTGCCAGCCGTAGGCGATCGACCGCAGCAGGGCGACGAGCGTGGTGGGGGTGGCCAGGAGCACCCGGTTCGCCATGGCGTGCTCGAGGAGGGTGGCGTCGTGCTCCAGCGCCGCGGCCAGGAGGGCGTCGCCGGGGACGAAGGCCACCACCAGGTCGGGCGAGCGCTCGAACTGCTGCCAGTAGGCCTTCTTCGACAGGTCGTCCACGTGGGCCCTGAGCTGGCGTGCGTGCGCGGCCAGGCGGACCCGCCGCTCCCGCTCGTCCTCGGCCTCGGCCGCCTCCAGGAACGCCTGCAGCGGCACCTTGGCGTCGACGACGACCTGGCGCCCCCCGGGCAGCCGCACCACCATGTCGGGGCGCCGCTGGCCGGTGCCGTCCTCCCCCGGCACGGTGACCTGCTCCTCGAAGTCGCAGTGGGCCACCATGCCGGCCATCTCCACCACGCGGCGGAGCTGCACCTCGCCCCACCGGCCGCGCGTCGCCGGGACCCGCAGGGCGGTCACCAGGTCCCTGGTGGCCGCCTGCATGCGCTCCTGGGACGCGGCGAGCTGGCGCACCTGCTCGCCCAGCTCGGCCTGGGCCCGGTGGCGGTCGCTCTCCAGGCGGGCCAGGCCGGCCTCGTACCGGTCGAGCTGCTCGCGCAACGGGGCCAGGACCTGCTCGATGGCCCGCTGGCGCTCGACCAGGTCGGCGGCCGCCGACTCCTGCGCGTGGCGGAACCTGGCGTCGGCCAGCTGCAGGAGCTGCTCGCTGGAGCGGGCCAGCACGGCCTGGGACAGGTCGGCGAGCTCCCCGGCGAGGTGCCGGCGGGCCTCCTCCCACAGAGCCGTCCGGTCGTCGCGGTCCTGCTGGAGCTGCTCCACCCGGGCGGCGGCCACCGCCAGCTCGCGCTCCAGCTCACCGGTCCGCTGGCGGGCGGCCGCAGCCGCGGCCGACGCCGACCGCGAGCCGCGCGCCGAGGCGACGGCCCATCCGGCAGCCGTCCCGGCCGCCAGGCCGACCAGCAGTCCGACGACGAGATCGGGGCTCATGCCGGGACCGTACGCCAGGGGTGTCACAGCGCAGCGCCGATCCGCACGGCGCAGCGCCGATCCGCACAGCGCAGCGCCGATCCGCCCGGGCCGAGCGCGGCCGCCCGGCCGGCCAGCGCGGCCCGGGCACTGTCAGCCGGCGAGCGCCGGGTCGAGGTTCTGGAGCACGTACACCAGCTCCTCGGTGGTGAGCGCCCCGGGGTGGCGGACCAGGACCTTGCCGCTCGGCCCGACGACCACGGTGTACGGCAGCCCGGTCACCCCGTACTCGCCGGCCACCGAGCCGGACCGGTCGGCGACCAGGGGGTAGGTGACCCCCGCCCGCCGGGCGAAGGCGCTCGCGGCGCCGGCCCGGTCGGCGACGTCGACGCCGACGAAGCCGACGGCGGCACCGAGGCGCGTGTGCGCCTGCTCGAGCGCCGGCATCTCGCCGACGCAGGCGGTGCAGGTGCTGGCCCAGAAGTTCACCACGGTGTAGCGGCCCCGGTCCGCGGCGAGGGCGCGGTGCCCGCCGCCGCCGAGGACCGGCAGGTCGAAGGGCGGGGCCTGCGATCCGAGGGAGGCGCGACCGGCGGAGGCGGGCGCCTCGGTGGGGCCGGCGACGGCCACCCGCTGGGACGCCGGCAGGAGGTCGACGGCCATCTGCGCCAGCCCGTGGCCGAAGACCGCGGTGTCGGCGAC
>JAJZYI010000307.1 GCA_021798135.1 Actinomycetes bacterium
CGACGGCCCAGGTCGCGCTGCCCCGGGGGACGTGGTGTCGCAGCCGGGACCGGTACGAATCACCCGACGCCAGGTGCCGGGACCTGCTGGCCAGCCGTCGGCGGCAGCGGCTGGGTCCCGCTGCCCGGCGGTGCGGGGACGCCGTAACGGTGCAGCGCGTACCGCATGATGGTGGAGAAGACCGGGGCCGACACGGAGCCGCCGTAGATGGGCGTCGGCCTGGTCATGACGACGATGCAGGCGAGGGCCGGCGCCTGGGCCGGGGCGAAGCCGGCGAAGGTGGCCCAGTAGGCCCCCGGCGTGTAGCCGCCGGTGGCGGGGTCGGGGATCTGCGACGTCCCGGTCTTGCCGGCCACGGTGTACCCGGGCACGGCGGCGGCGGGCGCCGTGCCGACCGGGGTGGCCACCGACTCCATCATGGTCGCCAGCTCGTGGGCGGCCGACGCCGCCACCTCGCGGCGCCCCGGCTGCCGCGGGATGCGGTGCAGCGCGCCACCCGGCGCCACCGTCGCCGCCACCAGGCGGGGCGGGACGGCGACACCGCCGTTGGCGACCATGCTCACCACGTCGAGGAGCTGCTGGGCGGTGACGCCGGTGTCCTGCCCGATGGGCGTCGAGCCGATCGCCGTCGGCGACCACAGGCCCACCGGCTTCACCAGGCCGGGCGACGCCCCCGGGAAGTGCAGGCCGGTCGGCTTGCCGAACCCGAGACGGGCGATCTGCGCTGCGAGGCGCTGCACGCCGAGCCGCTGCGCGATCAGGATCGTGCCCATGTTGGAGGACTGCGCCAGGATCTGCGACGCGGTGAGCGGCTCGGCCGGGTGGGGCTCCGCGTCGTGGAAGATCGCGCCGTCGATGGGCAGGACGCTCGGGACGTGGACGACCGTGTCCGGCGTGATGATCCCGTCCTGCAGCGCGGCCGAGAAGGTGACCAGCTTGAACACCGAACCCGGCTCGTAGACCTGCGTGACGGCCAGGTCCTGCGGCGCTTCGGTGACCGCCCCGGTCGCGGGATCGCGCACCATGCTGGCCATGGCGAGGATGTCGCCGGTGCGGGGGTCCATGACCTCGGCGATGCCGTTCTCGGCGTGCGACGAGGCGATGCCCGCGGCCAGGGCCTTCTCGGCGACGTACTGCAGGGGCTCGTCGATGGTCAGCTCGATGCCGGTGCCCGGCCGGGCGACGGTGATCGTCCGGCCCGTCCCGGCGATGGGCACGCCGGACGGGGACACCGCCTCCACGGCGGCACCGGCGTGGCCGGCGAGGATCGCCTGGTACTGGTACTCGAGCCCGGCTGCGCCCTGGTCGGCCGCGTTCACGATCCCCAGCAGTGGCGAGGCCAGGTTCCCGGCCGGGTAGACCCGCTGCTCGCTGGGCGACACGCTCAGCCCGCGGAGGCCGAGCGCCTGGATCTTGCCCCCCACCGCAGGGTCGAGGGCGCCGTCGAGCACCACGTAGCCGCTGTGGCGCGACAGCATCGCCGTGAGCGAGCCGACGCCGGTGCCGAGGAGCGGGGCGAGCGCCGTCGCCTCGGTGCGCGGGTGGTGGATGATGAGGTCGTCGGCGACCAGGACGTCGACGGGCCTGGACATGGCGAGCACGGCACCGTTGCGGTCCGTGATGGCCCCGCGGGCAGCCGGGTCGACCTGGGTGACGGTCGTCTCGACCGCACCGAGGGCGCGGTAGCTCGACCCGGCACCGGTCTGCAGCTGCACCAGGCGGAGGACGAGCGCGCAGAAGCACACGAGCACCACGCCCCGCATCACGCGCAGGCGCCGCGGGGTCGAGCCTGCGGTCCGGCCCCAGCCCGGCGCCGCGGCCGACGTGCCGGCACGGGCGACGCGACGCTCGAAGCCGCGGCCGTGCCCGACGGGGCCATGGCCCCGCCGCGGCTGCAGGCGCGGCTGCTCGCGCGTCCCGTTCACGGTGCCGGTCTCCGGGCCCGTTGGTGCGCGGCGCCGGCGGTGCCGGCCGAGCCTCCGCCGGCAGTGCCCCCCCGGGCGGCGCCCGTCCCCGGGCCTGCCGTGCCGGAACCCGCAGCACCCGAGCCTGGCGTGCCCGAGGCCGGCGTGCCCGAGCCAGGCGTGCCCGAGACCGGATTGGTGGCGGTGGAAGCGGTCGGAGCCCCGCTGCTCGACGCCGGCAGGTGGAGCGCGGGAGCCTCGGAGGAGCCCACGGGCACCTCGGGGATGCCGGTGACGGTGCTGGCGGGGACCATGCCCTGGCTCTTCGCCTCGGCGACGATGGTCGACGGGTTCTCGAGCCGGGCGACGCGGAGCTGGAGCGCGCTCTGCCGCTGCTGCTGCACGCTGAGCTCCTGCTGCAGGCGGGTGAGGCGCACCTGGCCGGCGGTCAGGTCCGCGTAGGCGGCGGCCACGGTGAGCGGAGCGGCGACGGCGATCGCCAGGGCGAGCAGCGCGGTGCGCCGGCCGGGCCGCCGGGGGCGGCGCGGCCGCTGCGCCACCAGCCCGAGCGGACGCCGGCGCGAGGGCTCCGGGCGCGCCGGGTCACGCCGGGCGCGGGCTCGTGCCGCCGCCTCGGCCGACCGGGTGGCAGCGGTGGCCATCAGCCCACCCCCTCGTCGTCGACGTCCTGGGTGCTGGGCCCGGGGGTGCTGGGCCCGGGGGTGCTGGGCCCGGGGGTGCTGGGCCCGGGGACGCGGGTTCCTGACGTGGGAGGGCCGGGAGTGCCGACGTGGCCGGCGGCGTCCCCACCGGGCGGCGCCAGGCGCTCGCACGCCCGCAGGCGAGCGCTCTCGGCCCGGTGGTTGCGCTCGACCTCGTCCGCCGTGGGCCGCCGTGCCCCGCGCGTCACCAGCCGGGCGCGGGGCACGGCGCCGCACACGCAGGGCAGGCCGGGCGGGCACTGGCAGCCACCCGTCACGGCCTCGGCGAACGCGGCCTTGACCAGGCGGTCCTCGCCGGAGTGGTAGCTGATGGCCACGCACCTCCCCCCGGGTGCCAGCACGTCGAGGGCTTCGGGCAGCGCCTGCGCGAGCGCTCCGAGCTCGTCGTTGACGGCGATGCGCAGCGCCTGGAAGACGCGCCGCGCCGGGTGCCCACGCCGGCGCGCCGGGGCGGGAACGGCCCGGCTGACGGCGTCGGCGAGCGCGACGGTGGTGGTGATCGGGCGCGCGGCCACCAGGTGGCGGGCGATCCGACGGGCGAGGCGGCCCTCGCCGTTGGCGGCGAACAGGCGGGCCAGCTCGGCCTCCGGAAGCTCGTTGACCAGCTCGCCCGCCGTCCTCCCGGTGCTCTGGTCCATCCGCATGTCGAGGGGCCCCGCCGACCGGTACGAGAAGCCACGGCCCGGGCGGTCGAGCTGCACCGAGCTGACCCCGAGGTCGAACAGCACGCCCGACACGACGCCGGGGCCCCAGCCCGCGCTGGCGAGCGCCGCCCGGAGGTCGTCGAACCGGGCGTGGTGGACCGAGACCCGAGCACCGAAGGGGGCCAGGCGTGCGGCGGCGGCGGCCAGCGCGTCGCGGTCGCGGTCGATGCCGACGACCACCAGGTCGGCGCGCGCCCGCAGGAGCGCCTCGGCGTGCCCGCCGCCGCCGAGGGTCGCGTCGACGACGACGCCCGGCGGCACGGGGCCGAACAGCTCCACGACCTCGTGGACCATGACCGGCTCGTGCCTGAACTCCTGCGGTTCGTCCTGGCGCATCTGCAGCCCCTCGACTGGTTGGGCACCGGCCGGGCGGTGCCCGGCGCGGGCCGGTGGGACGGGTGCGGAGGAGGAGTCGTCCCTCGGACCAGTCGAGGGGCTGCAGATGCTCCAGCGGAACGTGCTCCAGCGGTGCGCCGGGCAACCCCCGGCCGGCGCGACCTCGGCGGCGCCCGTTCGGGCGGCGGGAGCGGGCAGGCCGGCGGCACCGGGCAACCCGGCGACGCGCGG
>JAJZYI010000308.1 GCA_021798135.1 Actinomycetes bacterium
CCGTCGCGCCGCGATCGGACGCCGGCGGCGTCGCCCCTCCGGGCGGCGGCGGCCGCCGCCTGCGGCGCCAGGCCCCGGGCCAGCCCGGCCAGGAGCCCGGCCAGCATCCCCGGCGCCTCGAGCGGGAGCATGTGGCCCCGGCCGTCGAGCGTGACCAGGTGCGAGCAGGGCAGCAGCCCGGCGACGCGGCGGCTGCGGGCCGGGGGCGTGAGCGCGTCGCGGCTGCCGGACACCACCAGCACGGGCAGCTCCAGCGATCCCAGGGCCGCGCTCAGGTCCATGGCGTGCATGGCGGCCAGCAGGTGGCGGCGCACCGGCGCCGGCGTGGCGGCGAACATCGCGGCCACCGCCCGCAGGTCGTCGCGGTCGGGATCGTCACCCACGGCGGAGCGGACGAGCCACGGGCCGGCGACGGCGCTCGCGAGGGCCCGGGTGGTCCACGGCGACCCGGCGGCGCGGCACATGGCCCGGGCGACCAGCGCGTCGGCCGGCGTGCCGAAGCGGGCGAGCCCGTCGCACGCCGTGGAGACCAGCGCCACCGAGCGCACCCTCGCGCGCAGCACGTCGGGCGCCTCCGCCGCCAGCGCCTGGACGGCCATGCCGCCCATGGAGTGCCCGGCGACCACCGCGTCGCAGGCGTCGACGTGCGCCAGCACAGCCGCGAGGTCCCCGGCGAGCGCCGGGAGCGTGAGCCCGGCGACGCCGGCCGACGACGAGCCGTGGCCCCGCTGGTCGTACGCCACCACGCGGTGGCCGCCGGCGACCAGGAGGTGCGCCACGCGGCTCCACACCCGGGCGTCGTTCGTCCACCCGTGGGCCAGCACCACGAGCGGGCCCCCGGCTCCCATGACGCGGCCCCAGATCGTCGCGCCGCCCTCGCCGCGGACGGCGAACGGGACGCCGCGGGGGAGCTCGCCCGGAGCGCCCGTGCCGGGCGCCCGGGGACGGAGCAGGTTCCGGACCAGCGTCATGGCGGTTCCCAGGCCAGTCGCCGCGCCCGCGCCCGGCACGGCGGGCGGCTGCGGCACGGGCCCGGTGACGGCACCCTCCCGACCGTCGGATGATGGCCCCACCGAGCCCTCCCTCTCCCCCTGCGGTGGCGCCGGCCGTGGGGACGCCCGGTGCCAGCGCTCCCTGGCGCCGAGTATACGGACGGGCTGGTGAGCCGGCCACCGGTCGGCCAGACTGCCCCGATGGACGAGCCCGCCCCCGTCACCACCGACGTCCACGACCAGGTCCTGGTCGTCACCGTCCAGCGCCCGCCGCACAACCTGCTGACGGAGCCCGACCTTCGGGCCGTCGCCGACGCGCTGCACGACCCCGCACCCGGCATCCGGGCAGCGGTCGTCTGCAGCGTCGGCCGGTCCTTCTGCGCCGGGGCCAACTTCCGCTCCGACGAGGCGCCCGACCCGACCGATTCCGGGGGGTTCGCCCTCCGCACCGCGGCGTTCTACGAGCAGGCCCGGCGGGTGTTCGCCGCGCCCGTCCCCGTCGTCGCCGCGGTCCACGGCGCCGCCATCGGCGCGGGATTCGGCCTCGCCATGGCGTGCGACCTCCGCGTGGTGGGCGAGGACGCGTGGTTCCAGGGCAACTTCGTGGCTCTGGGCATCCATCCGGGGTTCGCGCTCAGCATGACCGTTCCCCGGGCCGTCGGCGCCGGGCGCGCCGCGGACGTGCTGCTCACCGGGCGCCGCGTTCCCGCCGACGAGGCCGTGCGCATCGGGCTGGCCGAGCGCCTGGTCGGCGCCGGCGCCGAGCTCGACGAGGCGCTGCGCCTGGCCGCCTCCGTCGCCGCCGGCGCACCGCTCGCCACCGCCGCCACCCGGGCCACCCTGCGGGCCGGGCTGGCCGAGGAGGCCGCCGCGGCCATGGCGCACGAGCTGCGGGAGCAGGCCAGGCTGGCAGGGACGGCGGATGCCGTGGAGGGCGTGCGGGCGATGCTGGAGAAGCGCCGCCCGACCTTCGAGGGCCGGTAGTCGCACCCGGGCGGCCTGGGCCGCCGACCCTTCCGGCAGACCAGGCTTTGGCCACGCATGGTGCTCAACCGGCGAGAAGGTGCTGCCGATAGTGGTGGCAGTGGAGACGGAGACGAGCGCCCGGGAGCCCAGCGTGCCCAGCCTCGGGCCGCAGGGATCGCGCGGCAGGCGGCACCGGCCCCCGCCGCGGCTCGGCGCGGTCGACGCCGGCGTGGGGAACATGCCGGTCGTGCTGTGGGTCGTCGGCGCCGTGCTCGGGACGGCCGGCTGCGTGCTGCCCCACGGCCCCGGCGTGGAGGTCGGCGGCTGGTGGGTCCTGAGCGCCCTGGCGGCGGCCATGGCGGTGCTCGTCTGGCGTGCCGGGGACCGGCTCCCGCTCGGCCTGCAGTACGGCCAGGCGGCCGCCGCGTGCGCGGCGGTGAGCGTGGCGCTGCTGTGCGCGCACCACAGCGCGGCGGCGTTCGGCGTGGCGAGCCTGTACGTGCTCACCACCGTCTTCGCCGCGTCGTTCTTCGAGACCCGGCCGCTCGTCGTGTACCTGGTCGGCCAGGCGGCCGCCTCGGGGGCGCTGCTGCTCACCTCCGGCCTGGCGGCCGCTCCGGCGGCGTGGGTCGTGCTGATCGGCACGGCGTCGACCGCCGGCATGACGGTCCACCGGCTCGGCAAGCGGCTCGGCCAGGCGGCCTCGACCGACCCACTCACCGGGCTGCCCAACCGGCGGGCCATGGAGCGGGTCGTGGTCCGCGAGCTCGCCCGAGCCAACCGCCGGCACGAGCCCCTCTCGCTCGCCGTGATCGACCTCGACGAGTTCAAGGAGGTCAACGACCGGCTCGGGCACGCCGCCGGCGACAGCGTGCTGGTCGGCGCGACGGCGGCGTGGCAGAGCCAGCTCCGGGCGGGAGACGTCCTGGGCCGGTTCGGTGGCGACGAGTTCGTCGTGCTCCTGCCGGGGGCCAGCACGGCGCAGGCGTGCGCGGTGATCGACCGATGGCGCCAGGCGTGCTCGCAGCCCTTCTCGGCGGGCATCGCCGCTGCCGGCCCGACGACACCGATCGACGAGCTGCTGCGGCTGGCCGACGACGCCTGCTACCGCGCCAAGCGCCGGCGGTGCGGCACCGTCGTCGCGAGCGGCGGCGGCATGGTCCGCGCGGCGTCACCCGACCGGCCCCCGCCGCCGGGCCCGGCGCCCGCCCGTTCCGGCCCCGACGCCGGCGACAGCGGCGGCAACGGTCGGCACGGCACCGGTGACCGGGCCCGTGCCGCCGGGAGGGCCGAGGGTCCTCGGGCACGCGCCGGCCAGGCAGGCTGACCACGCCTCCTCGCTCCGCGGCAGGCCGCAGGCGTGGGCCGACCGTGGCGACCCGGCCCGCCTCGACGGTGGCACACCCCGGTGAGAGGCTGGAGGCCACGTCTGGAGGACCCGCCATGCTCACCGTCGGAGACCAGTTCCCACCGTTCGACCTGGCCGCCGTGGCCGGCTGGGAGGAGCCGGCCTTCACGCGGGTCCGCACCGAGGACTACGCGGGCCGATGGCTCGTCGTGTTCTTCTGGCCGATGGACTTCACCTCGGTCTGCCCCACGGAGGTCTACGGCTTCGACCGGGCCGCGCGCGACCTGGACCAGCTCGGTGCCTCGGTCGTGGGCGTCAGCGTCGACAGCGAGCACGTCCACCGGGCCTGGCGACGTCAGCACCCGCACCTGCGCCACCTGTCGATCCCGCTCGCCTCCGACGTGCGGCGCGAGCTGGTCACGGCGACGGGCGTGCTCGACCGCTCGTCGGGGGTGGCCCTGCGGGCGACGTTCCTGGTCGACCCGGCCGGCGTCGTCCGCCACGTGTCGGTGCACGACCTCGGCACCGGGCGGAGCGTGGGCGAGGTCGTCCGGACGCTCGCCGCCCTCCTGTCCGGGGGCCCCACGCC
>JAJZYI010000309.1 GCA_021798135.1 Actinomycetes bacterium
GAGGGCCGTGAGCGCCCCGTCGGACAGCGCCTGCGCCACCCAGCCGACGGCGGCGCCCAGCGGCCGCGGCGGCACCCCGTAGAGGAGGACGTAGTGCAGGGTGACGTTCGCCATCATCATGCGCCGGGTGGGGACGACGGGGTCCTGGGCCTCGTTGGCGTACACGGCGATGGCCGTGCCCGGCCCCGACACGGCCAGGTCGAGCGCCAGGTTGGCTCCCAGGGCCAGCTCCACGATGCGGTCGACCCGGGGGGCGAAGGCCCGCAGCCGGTCGGCGGCGTCGGCGGCCCGGTAGTCGACGACCAGGTCGGCGCCCGCCCGGCGTGCCAGAGCCTGCTTCTCCTGGGTGGAGGCGGTGGCCGCCACCCGGGCACCGGCGTGCTTGGCCAGCTCGATGGCGCTGTGGCCGACCGCCCCTGCCCCGCCGGCCACCAGCACCGTCGCACCGGCCAGCGCCCCGGGGTCACCGCCCAGGCAGTGGGCGGCGGTCACCGCGGGCACGCCGAGCGACGCCCCCAGCTCGAACGAGGCGCCGTCGGGCAGCGGGCAGGTCCGGTCGGCCGGCACGACGCACCACTCGGCGGCGGTGCCCCAGCGGTTGCGGAACGCCGCCATGAGCACCCAGACCCGCTGGCCCGGATGGCGATCGGCCACGCCCTCCCCCACGGCGTCGACCGTGCCCGCCCCGTCCTGGTGGGGCACCTGGAAGCCGTCGGGCTCGCCACCGGTGACGCCGGAGCGGGTCTTCCAGTCGGTGGGGTTGACGCCCGAGCAGGCGATCCTCACCCGGACCTCGCCGCGGCCCGGCTCTGGGGTGTCCACCTCCTCCACCGACAGCACGGAGCTGTCACCCGTCCGGCGGTACAGGGCAGCACGCATGGAGCGCCTCCTCCCTCGCTGCCCGCCATCATGCCCGGCCGGGCATGGCCCTGGCATCGTCGCGCCGCGCTGGGCGCTGGTGGCGAAGGGTGCTGGTGGCGAAGGCCGCCGGTCGCCAAGGCCGCCGGTCGCCAAGGCCGCCGGTCGCCAAGGCCGCCGGTCGCCAAGGCCGCCGGTCGCCAAGGCCGCCGGTCGCCAAGGCCGCCGGTCGCGACAGCCGCTGGTCGCGCGTGGGTCGACGACGGGAAGGTGCTCGCCGCGTGCACGCCACGTCCGTTCCGCACGCGCGGAGCCTGGATCTCATGCGACGGCGCGACACCGATCCCGTGCGCTCAGGTCAGGTCGAGCCCGCCCGGGAACCCGAGCAGCGCGGCGTCGACCTCGCAGGGGCGCTCCTGCTGCACCCAGCGGCCTGGTCCCTCCACGATCGTCACCGACCGCAGGTCGGCCAACCACCGCTCCGTGCCCTGCCACGGGCTGAAGGCGAGCACCGGGTCGGAGGCGCCGGCGACGGCCACGGCCGGAGGGCACGCCGAGCCCCCGTACCCGCGCTGGTCGGGGCCGGCACGTGGTAGCCGGCGGCGGCCAGGGCCGCCAGGGCCGGGACCTGGTGCCGCCACGACCGGGAGAGCTCGGGGAACCCGTGGGCCAGCACCACCAGCGGACCCGCGCCGGCCTCGTCGACCCGCAGGTGGATCCGGTTGGTCGCGACCATGCGCCCGATCACCGGGCCGCCCGCCCCCGAGCCGTCCGCGCGCTCGATCACCTCCGGCCGGAGGGACGTACGAGCGCCAAGCCCTCCGCCGGGACGCCGCGGGCGCGCAGTCGGATCCAGGCGCCGGGGATCGAGCCGAACGCCACCCACCCGTCGGGGCCATCGGCCCGGGCCTCGAACGCCACCGGCGCGCCGTCCACGATCACGGTGACCGGGGGGAGGGCGGCGACGTCGCGGTGCTCCGGCGCGACCGGCGAGGAGCTGGGCCCCGCCCGACCGGCGCCGATCGCCTGGCCGGCATCGACCACCGGTCCGGAGCCGAGTGCCAGGCCCGGCGCCCACGGCGGCGGAACGTCGCCGACGTGCACCTCGACATCGAGCCAGGACCCCGGCGTGCCGTCGACGTCGACGTGCCGCACCGTCACCTGCCGGAGCCCGCTCGCGGGCGACCAGCCGTGCCCGCCGAGGGTGCGCTCACCGGCCCGCCCCGCAGGTAGCACGAGCATCGGGAACCCGGCACGGGCCGCGATCGCGGTGACGGCGCTCCCTTCGCGCCCGGGCAGGCCGCCCCGGGCCGCCGGTCCCAGGTCGGCGAGCACCAGGCGCCAGCGGCCCTGGCGCAGTCCCGGCACGACCGACGCAAGCCACAGCCCCGCGCTCACGGCCACGGCGCCGGCCGCTGACGCGCCGAGAACCTCGGCCAGCACCCGCGGCCGCCGCCCGGTGCACCCCCGCCCGGTGCGCTCCTGCCCGGTGCGCTCCTGCCGAACGGTCGGCGCCCTGCGGACCGCCGCCTGCCACGCGCCGAGCCCGGCGACCACCGATGCGGTCGCCGACGCTGCCGCGTAGGTCCACGGCCGGATCCGCACCACCCGCACACGCCTGCTGGCGGCACGGAGCCTCCCGAGGGGAGCGCCCCTTCGCAGGCTGGCCGCGCCACGGTTCGCCATGGCTCGAATGCTAGGAGCGCGGGTCAGTGACCACCAGGTGGCTCTGGGCGGGGCCGATCCGCCGCACCCATGCTTCGAATCGCGATGCTCGGGATCTCGTGACGCGCTCGTCTCGCATTCCGCACGTCTGGAGCCTGATTTCGCCCCCCAGTGCTCCCCCGCTGTGTCCTCCCCGGGTCCCACGGACCCGCCAAGGCACCGACCTCCACAACCGTCAGGCGCCGGCGCCGGCCGGCTGGCCGGTTCCGACCCACGCTCCCAGCTGGAGCGCTCGGGTGCGCTCGACCACGTGCGCTACCACGTCGACGTCGCCCGCCCGGGTCCGGTGGCGTTCGCCATCGCCAGCCGCCACCCGCTCACCACGGCGACGGTGCGCCTGCTCGACGGCGCTCCCTACCTGGCGCAGTTCTCGGTGCACCTGCCGTCGGGCACGGTCGACCTGCGTGTCGTGCCCACCGACCTCCAGCTGCCGCCGACGGGGCGGTCCCGCGGGCCGGGGTCGGCGCTGGCCGTCCCAGACGACGGCAGCGGCGGGTCCACACCGCGATCGACGCTACGACGAGCCTGCTCGTGCCCGGCCCGTCGATGTCGCGGGCCGGGCACGTGGAGCCAACTCAGCTGCCAGCGATGGCGACGACGTCGGTGACGTGGACGCCGGCGGCGGGCACCGACCCGTCGAACGGGGCCTGGTAGGCGAAGATCCCGCCGTCGGACGCGGCGAGCCAGTAGCCCCCACCCGCCGACGGCGCCATCCCGACGACCGGCCGGGCCAGCGGCCCGCCCGCTGCCGAACCAGCGAACGTCGCGTCACCGAACGCGTACACCCCGCCCGCCGCGGTCACCTCCCAGTAGCCCGCCCCGCCCGGCGCCGCGGCGAGCCCCACCACCGGCACGGCAGGCCGAGCCGATGGGGCCAGACCGGGGACCGACCCGAAGAACCGGGCGTCACCGAACGCGTACACCCCGCCATCCGACCCGACCACCCAGTAGCCCCCACCGTCCGGCGTGGCCGCCATCCCCACCACGTCCGAGACGTGCACGCCGGCGCCGGGCACCGACCCGACAAACCGGGCGTCACCGAACGCGTACACCCCGCCGTCGGACCCGACCAGCCAGTAGCCCCCGCCGTCCGGCGTGGCCGCCATCCCCACCACGTCCGAGACGTGCACGCCGGCGCCGGGCACCGACCCGACAAACCGGGCGTCACCGAACGCGTACACCCCGCCGTCGGACCCGACCAGCCAGTAGCCCCCACCATCCGGCGTCGACGCCATGCCCACGATGTTCGACACCCGCACCCCGACGCCCGGCAGCGAC
>JAJZYI010000021.1 GCA_021798135.1 Actinomycetes bacterium
AGCCCGCCAGGGTGGTCACCGGCCCGAGCGGTCGCGCCCTGGCAGCACCGGCGGTCCGCCGGCGGGCCGCCGAGGCGGGGGTGGACCTCCGCCTGGTGCGCGGCACGGGTCCCGCAGGCCGCGTCGAGCACGGCGACCTCGACCGCTTCCTCGACGGCGCCACGGCAGTGCCGCCCGCCGGGCCGGCCGGGCCGACCGCGGACACGGCGGTCACCGACGTCCCGGTCACCGGCGTGCGCCGCGTCATCGCCGAGAACATGGCCGAAGCCGCGGCGCACATCCCGCACATCACGTACGTGGAGGAGGTGGACGTCACCGAGCTGGAACGGCTCCGCCAGCACCTGAACGAGCGACGAGCCGACGGCGACCGGAAGCTGACGCCGCTGGCCTTCGTGGTCCGGGCGCTGGTGGCGGCCATCGCAGACCAGCCCGGGGTCAACGCCCGGTTCGACGACGACACCATGGTCGTGCACCGCTTCGGTGCCGTGCACGTCGGCATCGCCACGCAGACACCGAAGGGCCTGATGGTGCCCGTCCTCCGCCACGCCGAGACCCGCGACGTCTGGGACTGCGCCCGGGAGATCCACCGGCTGTCCACGGCGGCCCGCGAGGGGACCATCGAGCGTTCCGAGCTGTCGGGGTCGACCATCACCGTCACCTCCCTCGGTGCCCTCGGCGGTCTCGTCACGACGCCGATCATCAACCGGCCCGAGGTCGCCGTCGTCGGGGTCAACAAGATGCAGGTGCGCCCGGTCTGGGACGGCGGCGGGTTCACGCCCAGGACCACGATGAACCTGTCGTCGTCGTTCGACCACCGGATCATCGACGGGTGGGACGCCGCCGTCTTCGTCGGCCGGGTCAAGGAGCTCCTGGAGCAGCCCGCGCTCATGTTCATGGGGGGAAGGTGACATGACGGACCCGCTCTACGACGTCCTCGTGCTCGGCGCCGGCCCGGGGGGGTACGCAGCAGCGATCCGCGCCGGTCAGCTCGGCCTCCGCACCGTGGTCGTCGAGTCGGCCCAGCTGGGCGGGACCTGCCTGAACGTCGGGTGCATCCCCTCCAAGGCGCTCATCCACGCGGCCGACACCTTCGCCGCCGCCGTCCGCAGCTCCGCAGGGAGCGACCCCATGGGCATCCGGGCCGGCACACCCTCGATCGACCTCGCCGCCACCGTCGCCTGGAAGGACAGGATGGTCGGGCGGCTCAGCAGTGGGATCGGCGCCCTCCTGGCCAGGGCCGGCGTCACGACCGTCACGGGATGGGGCCGCGTCCTCGACGGCAAGACGGTCGAGGTCGAGTCCGATGGACCGCACCCTCCCCGGCTGCTGCAGGCACGCAACCTGGTGCTGGCCACGGGCTCGCGGCCGGTCGAGCTGCCCGGTCTCCCCTTCGGCGGCCCCGTGGCGACCTCGACCGACGCCCTGGCGTGGTGCGACCTGCCGGACGACCTGGTCGTGGTCGGCGGTGGGTACATCGGTCTCGAGCTCGGCACCGCCTTCGCCAAGCTCGGCACGGCCGTGACCGTGGTCGAGGCCACCGATCGGCTGCTCCCCTCGTTCGACGCCTCGCTGGTGCCGCCGATCGAACGCCGGATGCGACAGCTCGGCTGCACCGTCCTGACCCGGACGAAGGTCACCGGGCAGACCGCCACCGGCGTTCGCACCCTCGCCGCCGATGGCACCGCGGGCGAGCTGACCGCCGGGCGCGTCCTGGTCGCCGTCGGACGCGCGCCGTCCGTCGAGGGATGGGGTCTCGACGACCTCGACCTCGACCGCGACGGACCGTTCGTCCGGATCGACGACCGCTGCAGGACGTCGATGACCGGCGTCTACGCCGTCGGGGACCTCACCGGCGATCCCATGCTCGCCCACCGCGCCATCGCCCAGGGCCGGCTGGTCGCCGAGGTGATCGCCGGTCAGCCCCGCCGCTGGGACAACGTCTGCATCCCCGAGGTGGTCTTCACCGATCCCGAGCTGGTCTGCGTGGGGATGACACCCGAACAGGCCCGGCAGGCCGACGTCGACACGATCGAGGCCTCCTTCCCGTACACCGCCAGCGGCAGGGCGTCGACCACGGCAGACCCCAGTGGCTTCGTCCACCTCGTGGCGCGCCGCCACGACCACGTCCTCCTCGGGGTCCAGGGGGTGGGAGCCCAGATGTCCGAGCTCTCCGCCACGTTCGGCCTGGCACTCGAGATGGGGGCACGGCTGGAGGACCTGGCCGGCACCATCGTGGCCCACCCGACACGCGCCGAAGCCCTGCAGGAGGCAGCCCTGGCCGCGCTCGGCGCCCCCATGCACGTCTGACGCCGGCGCCGGTACCCTCCCCAGCCGACGCAAGCCCCCGAACCGCCCGCTCGCGGGACCGACGAGGAACGAGGACCGAACATGCCTCTGGGACCCGAACCGCCGGAGGGCGGGCGGCACGCCGACGGCACGCGACGCAGCGTG
This sequence comes from Actinomycetes bacterium, assembly GCA_021798135.1. Lineage (GTDB taxonomy): Bacteria > Actinomycetota > Acidimicrobiia > Acidimicrobiales > UBA8190 > JAJZYI01. Next base: position 2,452 of record JAJZYI010000021.1, read on the forward strand.
GTGCTGCGCCTCGCCCCGTCGGACACCTCGCTGCACCGGGTCGTCACGGACCTCGTGCGCAAGCGCGTGACCATCGAGGAGCTCCACTTCGAGGCCGGCGCCGACACCCACCACGTCCACCTGGTGCTCCGGGCCGCGGCGGCCCACCTCGACCACGCCACCGCCGTCCTCCGCAACAGCATCGCCGTCGTCGACGTCGTCACCGGCTCAGGGGTCGCCCACGCCGAGGGCACCTGACCGCGGCCCGCCGTCCCGTCCGCGTCGGCACCTACCGCGTCGGCCGGCTCGGGTCCCCATCCGAGCCGGCCGCCCGCTCCCGCGCCGCACGCCGAGGCCGCGTGCCCGTCACAGAGCGACGCAGACGTTCTTCGTCTGGCTGTAGGCGAGCATCGCCGCCTCGCCCTTCCCGCGGGCGAACCCGCTCCTCTTGTAGCCGCCGAAGGGCAGGGACTCCCCACCGCCGACCCCGTAGCTGTTGACGTAGACCTGCCCGGCCCGGATCGAGCGCGCCACTCGATGGGCACGCCCGAGGTCGTTGGTCCACACGCCCGCCACCAGGCCGTACTGGGAATGGTTGGCGAGGCGCACCGCTTCCTCCTCGTCGCCGAAGGCGGCCACGACGAGGACGGGCCCGAACACCTCCTCCTGGAAGATCTCGCTGTCCGGCGAGGCTTGGTCCAGGATCGTCGGCTCCAGGTACCACCCGGGGTGGATGTCGGCGCGGGTGCCACCCGTCACCAGCCGAGCACCCTCCCGCTGGGCCCGCTCGATCATGCCGACCGCCCTCGTGAGCTGGCCCTCGCTCACCACGGGGCCGAGGTCGGGATCCGACTCGCCGGGCCCGATCGTCAGCGCGTGGAACGCCTTCGCCACCCGCTCGACCACCTCGTCGTAGCGCGAGGAGTCGACCAGCAGGCGCGACCCTGCGGAGCAGCTCTGCCCGGCGTTCTGGGTGACCGAGCGCACGATGACCGGCACGGCTCGGTCGAGGTCCGCGTCGGCGAAGACGACGTTGGGCGACTTGCCGCCCATCTCCAATTCCACGGGCACGAAGCGCTTGGCGCAGGTCTCGGCGATCAGCTGCCCGACCTTCGCCGAGCCGACGAAGGTGACATGGTCCACGCGGGGGTCTCCGACGAGTGCCGCGCCGACGTCACCCGCGCCGACCACGACCCTGAAGAACCCTTCCGGCACCCCGGCGGAGGCCGCCATCTCGGCGAGGCGCACCGGCGTGACCGAAGCGAGCTCCGAGGGCTTCAGCACGACGGCGTTCCCGCACGCCAGTGCGGGCCCCACGCACCGCGCAGCGACCTGCAGAGGGTAGTTCCAGGGGATGATCTGCGCACAGACCCCGTGAGGCTCGCGGAGGGTGTAGTCCACGAAGTCGGGGCCGAGCGGTATCGAGCGACCGTAGAGCTTGTCCGCCCAGCCCGCGTAGTAGGAGAAGTAGCGCGCCGTGGCGCTCACGTCGGCGCGGGCCTCGCTGAGCGGCTTCCCCGTGTCCTTGCACTCGAGCTTCGCGAGCTCCTCGGCATCGGCCTCGACCTGCCTCGCCAGCTCCGAGAGCGCGGCAGCCCGCCTGACCGGCTGCTGCCACTCGGTCGTCTCGTCGAGCGCCCGCTCGGCAGTCGCGAGCGCGGCGGCGACGTCGGCCTCGCTGCTCAGCGGCAGCGTCGCGAAGGCCTCCTCCGTCGCAGGGTCGACCGCCAGCAGCACGCGCTCGGTCTCCCCGTTCACGATCCCGCTCCCACGGTCAGCTTCGGTTCGTACCGGCCGTCGGCAGCCAGCCAGCCGCCGTCGACCACGAGTTGCGAGCCCGTCACGTAGGAGCTCGCGTCGGAGGCGAGGAAGACGACCGCTCCTGCGAGCTCGCCTGGTGCTGCCCACCTGCCGAGCACGGACTTCCGGGCGTACGCCTCGTACCAGTCACCGTCGGCTCTGATCGGGGCGGTGAGGGCGGTCTCGACCACACCGGGAGCGATGGAGTTCACCCGCACGTTGTCGGGCCCGAGCTCGGCCGCCAGCGTGCGGACGAGCTGGAGGCCGCCCGCCTTGGTGGCGGCGTAGACACCCTGACCGGGTTCGATCACCTGGGCACGGATGCTCGAGAAGACGATGATGCTGCCCGATCGCCGGTCGGCCATGGTCCTCCCGAACTCTCGCAGGCAGAAGAAGGTGCCCTCCAGGTTGAGCCGCACGACCTTGCGGAACTCGTCGTCGCTCAGGTCGAGCATGCGCTTCCGGACGTTGGTCGCAGCCGTCAGGACGAGCACGCTGGCCTCGCCGAACTCGGTGGCCAGCCGCTGCACCTGCGCGTGGTCCGTCACGTCGAGCGTCCTGGCGAGCGCCTCGCCGCCGTCGTCGGCGATGCCGGCTGCGGTGGTTTCCGCCGCGTCGCCCTGCACGTCGGCGCACACCACCCGCGCTCCGAACGTCGCCAGCGCCCGCGCCGCCACGGAGCCGATGCCGCCTCCTGCACCGACCACGACCGCGGTCCGGCCGGTCAGGTCGAAGAGGTGCTGAAAGGGGGAGGTGCCGTTCGTCACGATGTCTCCGTCTTCGCTAGGGGAGCGGCTCGGTCGGGAACCGTCTCGACCTCGCCTCCGGCGCGTCGGCCGCTCGCGGCCGGTGCCACCGAGCTCGTGAAGGTCCCCAGAGGAGGCACCGCGCCGTTCGCCCATCCCTGGAGCCGCTCGATGATCCGGTCGCCAACCTCGCTCGTCGAGCAGCCCATGGCGGCCCCTCCCATGGCGGGCAGCTGAGCGACGACGTCGGCGGTCGCTGCCTCCAGGGCCGCCGCCGCGTCGAGCTCGCCGAGGTGGCTCAGGCACATGGCAGCCGAGAAGACCGCTCCCGCCGGGTTGGCCCAGCCTCGCCCGGCGATGTCCGGGGCAGAGCCGTGGATCGGCTCGAAGAGGCTGGGTGCGGTCCCGTCGACGTTGAGATTGGCGCTCGGGGCGAGGCCCATGCCGCCCTGGACGACCGCGACGAGATCGCTCACGATGTCACCGAAGAGGTTGTCGGTGACGATGACGTCGAACCGCTCGGGACGCTCCAGCAGGTGCACGCAGCAGGCGTCGACGTGCACGTAGTCGAGCGTCACGTCGGGGTACTCCTCGGCCACCTCCTTCACCGTCTGCTCCCACAGGCGGCCGGCCTCGACCAGGATGTTCGTCTTGTGGCACAGGGTCAGCCGCTTGCGGCGGAGCCGGGCCAGGCGGAAGCCGAACGCCGCGATCCGCTCGATCGCGTGCCTGCTGTTCGTGGCGAGCTGGACGGCCGTCTCCCACGGGGTGCCGCCGTGGGCACGCGATCCCGCAGAGACGTACATCCCTTCGGTGTTCTCCCGCAGCACCACCAGATCGAGGCGCTCGGGCGCGAGATCCTTCAGCACCGTCGGCACGTTGGGCAGGAGGCGCCCTGGCCTCACGTTCACGGCGAGGTCGAACGCCGTCCTCAGCCGGAGCACCAGGCCGCGCTCGAGGATGCCTGGCGGCACCTCCGGATCGCCCACCGCTCCGAGCAGCACGGCGTCCTCGCCGCCGATCGCGGCGAGCTCGTCGTCGGGGACGAGCTCGCCGGTGCGCAGATAGCGCGCGGCCCCCAGGTCGTAGTGGGTCGTCTGCAGCTCGAAGTCGAACAGCCGCGAGGCGGCTTCGAGGCAACGGAGCGCCACGTCGAGCACCTCCGGCCCGATGCCGTCGCCCGGGATGGCCCCGAGCCGATGGAGGCGCCGGCCCGGCGCGGCCAGTGTCCCGTCGACTTCACCGAGGACTGACGAGATCAACGGAGACCTCCCACGAGCTGCACGTCGTGCCAGGTCTTCCCCTCGACAGGCACGACGTCGGTCCACAGCGCCGTGACGCAGTTCGGGCAGACCCACTGGACCACGTTCAGCGACGCTGCGACCTTCACCAGCGGCCCCAGGTCGCCCTCGTCGAGGACCAGGCGAGCCACCAGGCGCTCCCAGCCGCCAGCCCCGACCTCGCCGAGCAGGGCATCGCAGTGCGCGCACCACGCGACGAGCGTCCCGTCCCCGTTCGAACGGAGGAGCAGTGACTCCCCCCAGCGGCTCCGGTCCTCCCGGTGGCCGGAGGGCTCCTTCCCCGGGCTCTCGACCGGTGGCGCCATGCGGGCACGCCGGTCGGCACGGATCTCGGCCCGACGCACCTCGGTTGCCGCCAGGTCCACCTCACCGTCGTGCAGGACGACGCCGTAGACCCGGTCGGCGACGTCGGCCGTCACGGCGCGTCCCGTGACGTCGGCAGCCACCTGCCGGGGGTCCCGCAGGATGGGGTCGCCGTACCCGCCGCCGTTCTGGAGGATGCAGTTGAACGCCTCGCCGGCGCGCACGGTCACCTGCGGGGTGACGCCGGGCAGCACCTCGAGCGCTCCTCCCACCTCCTCGAGCGAGCGTGGCATCCGGCCCGCCCTCAGCTGGGAGAAGACGTCGGTGTCGCTCACTCGCTCGTAGCGCGCGCAGGAGCCCGGCAGGCCACCGAAGATGCCCGTCCGGTTGGGGAGCGCGACCCCGTGCGTGCCGAGCACGCCGACGACCTGGTCGGTGTCGATCGGGGTGAGCGCGAACTCGATCCCGTTACCTCCCCTGAACCTGCCGGGGCCACCCGAGTCGGGGACCTCCCGGCGCCACAGGTACATCAGGGGTTGACGCATCTCCTGCTGCTCGACGTCCTGGGTGCCCCCGCCGAGGATCACCATGGCGCCACCCGAGTCGACGCCGTCCCGGAACGAGAAGGCGGGACCACCCCACAGGAGCGAGTCCAGGTACATCGCCGCGAAGGGCTGGCCGTACTGGTCGGTGCCCCCGAACTGGGACAGCTGCCAGGAACCGTCGCCGGGCCCGAAGGCGAAGCTCTCGTACCGCTCGCTCAGGCTCATGAGCTTCGCGAGCGCTCCCGTCGCCGCGCTCATCGCCACCCAGTTGGCGGCAGCCGCGCCGCCGCTCACGGGCATCGGCTCGACCGCCGTGACGCACAGCCCGTCGGGAGCCCGCATCTCGACCGGTCTCATGATCCCGTGGTTCCAGGGAACCTCGGATCCGAACGTGCAGAGCATCGCCGTGGCGACCGCCCCGATCGTGCCCGCCCGGGTCGCCATCCCGTAGCCAGGGCTCTGCGGGGTCGACCCGCTGAAGTCGAACACGAGCCGGTCGTCGGCCTTCTCCAGCCGGCAGGGGACCTCCAGCAGCTCCACACCTCCGTCGGGCGCGGGCCGGTCCAAGTAGCTGGTGTGCTCGAAGACCCCGTCGGGCAGTGACCTCAGGAGCTCGCGCAGCTGCCGCTCGCTCGCCTCGATCGACTGCTGCATCGTCGCCTTCACGAGGTCCGGCCCGTACTTGTCGCACAGCTCCGTCATCCGCTCCGACGCGACCCGGAGCCCGGCCAGGAAGGCGGTGAAGTCGTTCGAGACGACGAACGACATCCGCGAGTTCGCCGTGATGATGTTCCACAGCTCCCGGTTCACCTCGCCACGGCGCACGATCCGTCCGGGGGGGATGCGCAGGCCCTCCTGGTAGACGTCGGTCGCCGTGGTGCACCAGCTGCCGGGATCGGTCCCGCCCAGGTCGACCTGGTGGGCCATGCAGCCCAGCCATGCGATCAGCTCGCCGTCGTAGAAGAACGGGGTGCAGAACTGCACGTCGTTCTGGTGCTCCGCGGCGATGTACGGGTCGTTGATGATGAAGACGTCGCCGGGCTCTATGTCGTCGTACCGTGCGAGGAACTCGCGGATCGCCATGGCACCGGTGTAGATGGGCACCAGCAGGTAGATCCCGATGACCGCCATCTCGCCATCGGCCGTGTAGATGCCGAAGTTGTAGTCCGTCGCGTGGACGACGGGTGAGCCCGACACGTGCACGACCGTTGCCGAGCCTTCTTCGTTGATCGACCACATGCGATGACGGATGACTTCGTAGGTGACCGGGTCAAGAGCTTGAGCTTCTGCCATCTCTGTGCCTCTTCTCTCGCGCGTGCAGTGCTGTTGTTGTGTCCCGCTCAGACGTCCGACTCGATCACGAGGCTGCCGAGCGCGTCCACGGTTGCCCGCTGGTTCTGGCCGACGACGATGGTGGTGTCACTGGCCTCGACGACCGCGAGGCCCGCGATCGACGCTCCGGCGAAGAGCTCGTCGGCGAGGTAGATCTCGGCCTTGCTCCACGACCCGCCGCAGAAGATCTCCCGCCGGCCCTTCGGCTCCAGGCGGCCGCCCGAGCCCGTCTCCCTTGCCGGGCGCAGCGCGTGCCTGGGAACCGGGCTCGTGGCGACGAGGCGGAAGCTCGTGATCTCCACACCCGTCTCGGCGAGCGCCGAGCCCTTGCCGAAGCGGGCTTCGTACTGGTCGATGAAGCGCTCGACGAGCGCGTCCACGTCGTCGGCCTCGACGTCCCGCGAGGGCATCGGGACGTTCAGGACGTGGATCTGGGAGCGGAACCGCATCTCGACCGATCGCGCCTCGGTGACGAGCCCGACGTCGGCTCCGGCATCAGCCAGCTTCGTGACGGCGCGCTCCGAGAGGATCCCGAACGCCTCGCCAAGGAGCTCCGGTCGGATCGACGCCGAGTAGTCGGTGCTCCCGGGAGGGCTCTGCACGGGCCTCGACAGCTCCTCGACGATCGTCATGTCCGACGACGCGATCCCGAAGGCGGAGTGGACCGACGCCGTCAGCGGCACCACGATCTTCCTGGTCCGGAGGTCCGCTCCGTAGGAGAAGGCATGCATCGGGCCTGCTCCGCCGTAGGCGTACAGCACGAAGTCGTTGGGGTCGTAACCCTGCTCGACGGTCATCTGCCGGATCAGGTCGGCCATGCGCGCGTCGATGACCGTCTTGATCCCCTCGGCGGCGGCTTCCACGGACAGACCGAGCGGCTCGGCCACGTGCACCCTGATCGCCTCCCGGGCCAGCTCGGTGTGCAGCTTCAACCGCCCGCCGAGGAAGTGGTCGGGGTTGAGGTAGCCGAGCACCAGGTCCGCGTCGGCGACCGTCGGCAGGGTCCCTCCCCGCCCGTAGCAGGCAGGGCCGGGGACCGCGCCGGCACTGGCCGGACCGACGGTGAGCAGGCCGTCGCGGACCTGGGCGATCGATCCCGACCCGGCGCCGACCGTCCGGACGGCCACCGAGGAGAGCGCCAGCTCGTCTCGACCGACCAGCGTGGTGTTCGACATCACGGGCCGGCCGTGCAGGACCAGGCCGACGTCGAAGCTCGTCCCGCCCATGTCCGTCGTCACCACGTTGGCGTCCTCTTCGCCACTCGCCAGGTACTGCGATGCGATGACGCCGCCGACGGGACCGGACATGACGGTCGCCGCCGCGCGCCGACCGATCTCCTCGAAGGTCGCCAGCCCGCCGTTCGACTGCATCAGGAGGGGCTCGGTCCTCAGTCCGAGGTCCCTGAGGGTCCGGTCGAACTGCGCGAGGGACGCCTCCAGGACCGGGCGCAGGCTCGCGTTGACGACCGTCGTGGCCGTCCTCTGGTACTCGCCGATCCGGGGCAGGAGCTCGCTCGAGAGCGTGACGAGCGCTCCCGGCACCTCCTCGTCGATGATCTCGCCGACTCGCTTCTCGTGGGCGTCGTTCTTGAAGGACCAGAGGAACGAGACGGCGAAGGCCTCCGCTCCTGCGGCCGCAAGGCGCCGCACCGCCGCCCGCGTGTCCTCCTCGTCGAGTGCCACGACGACCCGACCCGCGTAGTCGACGCGCTCGGTGACCTCTTCGATGAGCCACTTGGGCAGCAGGACCTCTTGCTTCGTCAAGGTCCTGAAGCGCTTGATCTCGTCTTCTCGCAATCCGAGCGACTTGAAGCCTCGCATGATCGACAGGGTGTCGCCGAACCCACGAGTCTGGAGGAGCCCGACCCTGGCCCGCTCGTTCTCGATCATGGCGTTCGTCGCGACGGTCGTGCCATGGGCGAAGAAGGCGATCTGCGCCACGAACGCTTCGAGCGAGAGCTGCCGCCCCTCCGCGGCGGCCCGCAGCGTGGCGACGACACCTTCGACGGGGTTGCTCGGGACGGTCGGTGCCTTGAAGCGACCCACCGTCCCGCTCTCGTCGATCACCACGGTGTCCGTGAAGGTGCCTCCGATATCGGACGCGACATGGAAGCTTCCGCTCGCGCTCATACAGTCCTCTCCTTCTCTGGCACGTCCCGATCCTCTTGGAGCCGATCGATCGTCGTCTGGATGTGGTTCCGCGCCGTCTGCTCGGCCAGGTCCTCGTCGCCGCTGGAGAGCGCATCGACGATGTCGTGGTGCTGTGCAACGGCGTTCCGGGCGAAGTCCGGCTCGATGACCGCCACCGGGGCGAACACCTGTGCCGTCATCCGGAGCAGGTGGAGCTGGGCGATCACGAACTCGTTGCCACCGATCTGCACGATCTGCTCGTGGAACTGGACGTTCGTCTTGGTGTACGCATCCGGGTTCCACGGGTCGAGCGCACGCTGCTGCGCTTCGAGGAGGCTCGCGAGCGACGTCAAGTCCTTCTTGCGGATGGCGCGCACGGCGAGCCTGGCCGCCAGGCCGTCCACGACCGCCCGCAGCTCGTACGCGGCGAGCAGGGTCGGGAGGTCGCCGGTCACGACTCGCGCACCGCGACCAGGGACGTTGACGATCAGCCCGTCCTGCACGAGCATCTTGATCGCCTCGCGCAAGGGGGTGCGGCTCACGCCGAGCTCCTCGGAGAGCTTCTCCTGCCTCAACACCGATCCCGGCAGGTACCGCCTGTCGTAGATGCGCTGCCGCAGCTCCCACGCCACTTTCTCCGCGAGGCTCAGACGCGCCTCGGGCGACAGCGGAAAGACGTTCTCATCAGGGCGACCCGGCATCTTCCTCACAGCTGCGACCTCTCCCGTTGTCCGGACATCGGCTCATGCGCGGACGACGCATCGGCCCCGGGAGACGGGTGCGTCACGGGGTGACGTCGACCAGTCCGCCCCACGAGGCCCTTCGTCGCACCGACGCCGAGAAGGATAACGACGCCGTACACGATGTCGAGGTCCGCAGTGCCGAGGTGGAGGAGCGGGAGCGCTGCGCTCAGCAGGGTGAGGATCAGCGCGCCGGCGACGCTGCCCCAGTAGCTGCCCTTGCCCCCGGCGATCGCCGTGCCCCCGAGCGCGACCGCTGCGATCGCCGGGAAGAGGTAGGGCGTTCCCATGTCGAGGTACGAGGTGCCGAGGTAGCCGGAGAGCACGATCCCGGCCAGGGTCGACGTGAGGCCCGCGACGGCGTAGGTCACCAGGCGCACCCGCTCCACTCGAAGACCCGACAGGCGAGCCGCTCGCGCGTTGGAGCCGACGGCGTAGATGTGCCGCCCCAGGGCGGTGCGGCGAAGGACGACCACCGTGACGACGGCGGCGACGAGCCACAGCAGCAGCAGGGTCGGGAACGGCCCGAGCTTCCCGTGCGCAACCTGGTTGGCGATGGGCGGGACGCTGCTGCTCGACGACTGGAGCGTGCCCACGGCCAGCAGGTACCCCTCGATCAGCCCCCCGACGGCGAGCGTCATGATGATCGGCGGGACCTTGAACTTCGTCACGCCGATGCCGTTCACCAGCCCGATGGCGACGCCGATGGCGAGGAGGATCAGCACTTCGGCCGGCCCCGGCAGGGCCGCGACCTTGTCGAGCTTGCCCAGCTCGATGCCCCCGAACGTCATGAGCCAGGGCACGGACAGGTCGAGCCCCCCGGCCAGGATGACGACGGTCTCCCCGACGGCCGCCAGGCCGATGAACGTCGCGAAGATGGACATCTGCTGCAGGTTCCGCAGCCCGGCGAAGCCGGGGTTGTAGAGCGCGGTGGCGACGAAGATGAGCGCGGCCAGCGCGAAGGCCGCGCCGGTGGGACCGGCCCGGCCGACGCCACCGCGCAGGCGCGAGCCGAACCGGCGGACCGCAGGCCCCCCCTCTGGTGCGTGTGGCGAGCCGCTCATCATGCTTCCCTGTGCTGCAGTCCGGTTCGAGCGGCGACCACCGCCAGCAGCAGGGCCGCGGAGATCACCGTGGCGACCCACGGCGCGAGATTGAGGGCCTCGCTCACGCTGGTGATGAAGGTCAGGATGAACGCGCCGGCGATGGCGAGCCCCGCTCCACCCTGCCCACCGGTGAGCGTGACACCCCCGATCACGGCCCCTTCGATCGACGGGAGGATGTAGCCGCTGCCCGCGGTCGGGCTGCCGGTCGACGTGATGAGGGCGAGGCAGATGCCGCCGATCGTGGCGATCACGCCGGACAGCACGAAGGCTTGGAAGCGCGTCCTCGAGACGTTCACCCCGCCGAGCGCTGCGCGCACCGGATCGCTGCCGGTCGCGTACAGGTGGCGGCCGGCGCGCGTCTTGGCGAAGTGCCACCACCACAGGGCGACGACGGCGAGCACCAGGATCGAGCTCGGGATCCCGAAGGACGTTCCCGTGATCCACGACGTCAGCGACTGCGGCGTGGAGCCGCCGTCGGTCGCCAGGAGATGGAGAGCGATCCCGTCGTAGATCGACCACGTCGCCAGCGTGGCGATGAAGGGCTCCACCTTGGCGAAGACGACCAGGGCGCCGTTCAGGGCCCCGAAGCCTGCGCCGAAGAGGACGATCAGCGGCAGGTGCCATGCCACCCCGTGGTTCATCCACGTCGCGGCCAAGACGTTGCCGAGGACGAGCGTGCCGCCGATGGAGAGGTCGATGCCGCCGCTGACCAGCACGATGCTCTGCGCGACGCACGCGAAGACCAGGGGGAGCGCGGTCTGCACGATCAACCCGACTTGCGTCATGTTGAGGATGCTCGGCTGCAGGGCGATGTTGATGCCGACGAGGGCGAGGAGCAGCACCCAGGTCACCGTCAGGCCCGCGTAGCGCGTGAGGCCGGCGGGATCGACGCGGCGGAGGGGCCTCGCCGCCCCCTCCCGCCCCGGCGGAGCGACCGCGATCGAGGAGCTCACGAGGCCGCCGCCCCGACGCCGAGAGCGAGGCCCAGCACCCGCTCCTCGCTCAGCCCGTCGGCCGTCACGGTGCCGGCGATGCGTCCTCGTGCGATCACGACGACGCGATCCGCCACGTGGACGACCTCGGAGATGTCGCTCGAATGGAACAGTGCGGAGATCCCCGCCTGGCACAGCACCCGCAGCAGGTCGAAGATCTCCGCCTTGGTTCCCACGTCGACGCCCCGCGTGCAGTCGTCCAGCAGCAGGAGCGAGGGCTCCGCCAGGAGTGCTCGCGCGAGGACCGTCTTCTGCTGGTTCCCGCCGCTCAGTCCCGTGACGGGATCACCGAGCCGGTTCACGTCGAGACCGACACGTTGCGCCTGCTGCTTCGCCTGCGACAGCTCCACGCCCTGGTTGATGAGCCGGAGCGGGCCACGCAGCTTCCCGAGCGCGCCGACGGTCATGTTGCTCAGCGTCGAATGCTCCAGGAACAGCGCGTCGCGCTGCCGGTCCTCGGGCACGAGGACCACGCCCTGGGTCGCAGCCCTGTGCGGCGACCGGCATGCGTAGGGCTGGCCGTTCAGGGAGAGCTCCCCCTTCCAGGGCAGCGCTCCGGCGAGTGCCTGCAGCAGCTCGTGCTGGCCCTGCCCTGGGAGCGCGAAGAGGCCCAGGAGCTCGCCGCGTCGAACCTCGAACGACACGGGGCCGACCTTGCCGGGCACCTCGAGGTCCTTCACCGAGAGGAGCGTTCCCGTGGGCTCCTGCCCTCGGGGCGGGTAGAGGTGGTCCATGCGGCGACCCAGCATCGCCGTGATGAGCCGGTCGTCGCTGGCTTCGTGCGGCGCGCAGGTCAGCACGGTGCGTCCGTTGCGCAGGACGGTGATGCGATCGACGACGTCGCGGACCTCCTGGAGCCGGTGCGAGACGAAGAGGACCACCCGGCCGTCGGCCGCGCACCGGCGAGCCTGCCCGAGGACCCAATCGGCATCCGTCTTGCCCAGCGAGGACGTCGGCTCGTCGAGCACGAGCACGTCTGCTCCCGAGGCGATGCACTTCATGACCTCGAGCACCTGCCGGTCGGCCAACGGGAGGTCCTCCACCCTGCCCCGCGGGTCGAGGTACCGCCCACCCAGCGCGGCCATCACGGCCTCGCTCCTCCGCCACAGCTCCCTTCGCCGAAGCCTTCGGTGCCAGCCCGTGGGCAGGTCGTCGAACAGCAGGTTCTCGGCGACGGACAGCGCTGGTACGAGGCTCAGCTCCTGGAAAGCCGTCCTCACCAGCGCTGTCCGCGCCTTCGATCTCGACGGGATGGGTCGTCCGTCCAGCTCCACGGAGCCTGCGTCCGACTGCAGCACCCCGGACAGGATCCGGATCAGCGTCGACTTGCCAGCACCGTTCTCGCCGACGAGGGCGTGGACCTCGCCGCGTGCTGCGGCCAGCTCCGCACCGTCGAGGGCGATCGTGGCGCCGAAGCGCTTGACGACGCCCGTCGCTCGCAAGCCGGATGGCTGCTCCTGAACGCCTGCCCGGACCGTCGTCCGTGCCGTCCCAGCAGCCTCAGCTGCCGCTGGGTCCATTGAGCGCCTCGGCGGCCGTGATGTTCAGTCCGGCCCCCGTCACGGGGGTGATCAACGACGCCGACTCCGTCGGGTAGTAGTTCGCACCCGGCGTCAGGGGGACGACCTGCTGTTCATGGTTGAACGAGACGTTCCCGGCCGAGCTGACGAAGTTCTCGTTGTAGTAGCCCTGGTTCTTCGGGAGGTGCAGCGAGCCGTCGAGCAGCCCCACGATGTCCTTCAGAGCAACGCCGCTCACCCAGGCGGGCGCTGCGAAGAAGAAGCACGGGACCTTGTCCTTCTGGCAGACCTGCTCGTTGCCGTTCACGTCCAGGCAGGTGTCGGGGACCAGCGGCCGGCCGGCAGCCTGGAGCGCCTGGATGTCGCTCGAGCAGTAGCCTCCGCTGAGGATCCCGTTGATGGTCACGTGCTGCGACATCAGCGACGAGATCGACTGCAGCTCGGGGCCTGGGGCGTACTGGCTGCTGAACGTCCCGACCACGTGGATGTTCGGGTAGTCCTTCTTCAGGATCGAGTTCCAGACGCTCAGGAACGTCTCGGAGATCGGGATGCCGGAGAGTCCCGTGTCTTCGAGGATGTTGCCGTGGCCGTGCAGCTCCGTGGCGAGCCAGTAGGCCATGTCGTGCGCTTCGGCCGAGTAGTTCTCCTCGAGCCTGTAGGCGCAGGGTGCGGTCACCGTCTGGTCGAACGAGAAGACGATGATCCCTGCGCTGCACGCCGCCTGGATCGTGGGGTTCAGAGCAGTCGCGGACGCGGCATCGATCATGATCGCCGCTGGCTTCGTCCTGATGATGCTCTGCAACGACGCGATCTGGGCAGTGGCGGTGCCGCTGGCGTTCTGGATCACCAGGTTGACCTTGGACGCCAAGCCGGGCAGCTGCGCGGCGACCTTCGCGTCGTTCTCCATCTGGGGACGCCACTGGTTGCCCATGTAGTTGTTGCTGAGGTAGATCGTGTACTTGCCCCCGCTCGGCTTCTTGGCGGCGGCTGCGCTCGTCGAGCCCGAGGAGGTCGTCGAGCAGCCGGCCAGGACGAGCACGGAAGCGACGACCAGGCCCACCGCCAAGCGGACTCTGTGCAACCCGAACCACCTCCGCCGGGCACCCGGAAGACCGGACCAACGACCGCTGACGCGCTCGTCTCGATGCGGCGCCGACTCAGACATGCCACCCCCTCGTAGTTGACGATCTGTTGCGTCCGCGAGCGGTCACCCTTCGGCCTCAACGAGAGACGCCGTGGTTGGATGTGTGCAACAGCAGGACGCGGCCAAACCGAATCCTGTATCCAGGATCCTACGGATCGACCCACCCCGGGTCAAGCTTCCGGCGCGTCCGGTTCCCGACCGTCCCGCCACTGGCCGGGCACCTCGGGGCGCGGCGACCCGGCCGGCAGCGGCAGCGGCAGCGCCGGCAACGGCAGCGCCGGCAACGGCACCGTCACGGACAGGGTGCCGACCGGCCCCGGCGCAGCCGGCCTGGACGGGCCCCGTGCTCGCGGCACGCTGTTCGAGCCGGCGATCGTGCCCGAAGGCGCCACACGGCTCGACGGGTTCGACGAGACGTGGACCCGCCGTGCGTGCAGGGCACCGTCATCGAGCGACGGCCTCCGTGGCCGCGGGCGCCGACACGGACGACGGCGAGCGCGTGCTCGGGGCGTGGCACGGCGACGGCGGCGAGGGCGGCCGCGACGACCGGGACGACCCGGACGACCGGGGGAGCCCCGCACGATCGGCTACGCCACCAACCCGGTCGAGCCGCGAGACGTGCCGCTGGCGTCCGGCTTCGTCCCGACGATGCACCGTGCCACGCCCGGGACGCGCACCTCGCCGTCCCTCTCGAACACGCCCACCTCCGCGACGGCGTGTGCCCGGACCCGCTCCCGCGCCGGTTCGTCGAGGCGCTTGAGCGCGGCGACGGCGAGCGAGACGTGCTCGCTGACCATCTCCCAGTACTGCCCGGGCGAACGCGTCACGAGCTCGACGTCGACGTCCCACTCGCCGACGTCGCCCAGCCCCGCGCCCTCGTACAGGGCAGCGACGAACCCGGGAGCTGCGCACCGGTACATGTTCGGACCGTCGGGCGCCGGCGGTGCCACCTCCACCTCGGTCGCGATCGCCTGCATGACGATCGTCGTCCACGGGTTCGCCTCCGGCCTGACCCAGACCGACGAGCAGAGACGCCCGCCCGGCTTGAGCACGCGTGCGAGCTCGGCCGTCGCCTTGACCACGTCGGGGAAGAACATGTAACCGAAGCGCACGGAGACGCCGTCGAAGGTGGCGTCGTCGAACGGCAGGTCGTCGGCGCGGCACACCTTCGTCTCGACGTTGACGACCCCTTGCGCCCTGGCACGTCGCGCGGCGACGTCAAGCATCTCCGGCACCAGGTCGGTCAGCACGACGCGTCCCGCCGGCGACCGCCTCGCGATGCTCAACCCCGGCTCGCCCGTGCCCGCGGCGACGTCGAGGTGGCGGTGGTCTTCAGCGACACCGAGACGCTCGATCATCGCCGCGCTGACCGGGGCCAGCTGGTCCATGATGACCGAGTCCCACTTCTCCCAGCCCGCGGAGAGCCCGGCCCACGTCAGCCGCTGGACGTCGCGTACCTCGTCGGAGCTCGTCATGGACGCTCCCCCTTCGGTGGCAGCTGCCGAGCACGACGATGCCCGTGCCACCAGGGCATCGTGCCCGATCTGGAGCGGCGTCGCAGCGCGCGGGCTCGTCCGCAGGGCCCGAAGCGCATCCGGACCGGCCACGTGGCGTGATCCTCGTCGGCCGGCTCGCCGGCCGGCTCGCCGACGATCACATCGGGGCGGACTCCACAGAGCGCTGCCGGTCGGGACGACGTCGGCGCCGCCTGTCGCTCCGGCCGATGCAGTCGAAGGCTGCGGCGGCATCGCTGCTCGTTGCCGTGGCGGACGCAGCGTTCGAGCACTCGCCGGAGACGTCGCTCGTTCACCGGGGGGACGTGGTCGGTGCGCTCGGGACGCACCATGCTCACCCGGCGCTCGGCGATTGCGCTCGAGTTGGGCGCCCGGGGCGACCCCCGTCCGGACCGGGTCCGAGGTGCTGACGGCCAAGGGCACCCGCTGGGTCCGGTGACGGACGAAGGTGACGGACGAAGGTGACGGACGAAGAAGCGCACGGAGCGCCGGCACCCCGATGCGGGTCGTCGGTGGCCATCTGCACGACCG
Organism: Actinomycetes bacterium; assembly: GCA_021798135.1. Lineage (GTDB taxonomy): Bacteria > Actinomycetota > Acidimicrobiia > Acidimicrobiales > UBA8190 > JAJZYI01. The sequence goes on from JAJZYI010000021.1 coordinate 18,134, forward strand.
GGACCGTGATCTCGCCTGCGATCGGGGTCTTCCCGATGGCCGGTGGGGATGGCTCCGGTGCCCGGCGACCGGTCGGCGAGGTGTGGGCAAGCACGTGACCTCCCCGCTCGCGTCGCGCTCGTGTTGCCACCCTCACGGAGCATTGTGGCGGTGCCGGTCGCGCTCCGCCACGGCCGTCGCTCCCAGACCGCATGGGTCGCGCCACCGTGACGACCGGGTCCGCGGCGATGCAGGTGGTCGCCCCTCGCCCTTTCACGGCCGAGGGCGCAGGTGGCGCGGCCGGGTTCTCCAGTGGCCGCTCCGCCAGCCACGCCCCCACCACCTTCTTGAGCTCGGGACGGAACCGCGCCAAGAGGAACCCCGACAGAGCTGTGGGGTCGGGCCGGTGGCGCCCATCGGGACCGACCGACGCGTTGGGGTCCACCTGGCGCTCCTGGGCGAGCGCCAGCAGCAGCGTTGCCAGCAGCTCGCGCCCGTCCTCCCAGTGGCTCCTGCCGGGCCGCTCCCCGGCGCCGCGGTGACCTTCGGTGCCTGCCCGGCGCCGACGTCGTCAGGGCGCCACGACGGCGAAGGTCGGGGTGGGCTCGTCCAGCGCGACACCGGACGCGTCACGAGCGCGGTGTCGCCGCCGGCCGCCATCCCGTCCATGCCCACGCACCCCGGCACGTCGCCTGCGGGGGAGGCGACGTACCCGGGGGCGCTCTCGACCGGTGGGTGCTCCCGCAGTGAGCCAGGGCTCCGTTCGAACCACCCGAGGTACCGGCGGCGGACGGCCTCGACGTGCCGTCGAGTCACGTTCGCTCCTTGCGGGGAGGGGGAGGCAGCTCCTCGCCGAGGGCCGGCCGCCCCACCGATCGGGCGAGCGGCGCACGCGCCGCGTCGAGGGTCCAGGGTCCCTGCCAGCCGCGACTCGCGAGACGTGGCGCTGCGAGCCTGACGGCCGAGGCCCGGCCGACGCACCCTCACCCTCGCCGGCGCAACGACCACCGGGTGCCGGTCACCGCACGGCTCCGCATCGGACCGTCGCCGGCGTGCTCGGGCGATGCTCGGGCGATGCCGCGTGCGCGGTCCCCGTAGCGCCGTGCCAGTGGTGACGCCGACACGCCGTGGAGGACGACGCTGGCGACGACGGTGACGGTGACCGCTCCCAGCAGGAGCTGAGAGGCGGCCGGATCGAGCTTGTCGACCGCGACGAGCCCGAAGACGACCGATGCCAGTCCCCGTGGCCCGAACCAGGCGATGAAGGCGATCGTGGCACGGTCCAGGCCTGACCCCAGCAGCGCCAGGCCGACCGGCACGGCACGGACGACGGTGAGGGCCAGGACGGCGAAGCCGACGTCGGCCCACGTCGCGTCCTCGATGCCCGGGACGAGGAGGACGGCACCGAAGGCGTACCACACCACGAGCGACAGCAGCTCGCCGGCCTGCTCGGTGAAGACGAGCGCGGTGGCCTCGTTCCCGGTCACCCTGCCGAACGCCAGGCCGGCCACGAACGCCGCCACGAAGCCGTTGGCACCGGCGGCGAGCGCGCTGGAGTAGGCGAGGACGGCGAGGGCCGACACGGCCAAGGGCCGGAAGCCGGCCGCACCCCACCCCGCCCGCTGGGCGACCTGGAGCAGGATCGCCCCGAGGGCGCCGACCCCGGCCCCGATGCCGAGACCGCCTGCCAGCTCCACCACCGCGTCGCCGACGCCGGGGCTCGCCGCGAGCTCCGCCGACAGCGCTCCCGCGAGGAAGAGGTTGACGAACGGGGCGACGATCCCGTCGTTGAGCCCGCTCTCGACGTTGAGCGCTCGCCGGACCCCGCGTGGGATCCGCTCGTCGTCCACCAGCGACGCGCCGAGCGCGGCATCCGTCGGGGCGACGATGGCCGCTGCAAGGGCAGCCGCCCACAGGCCGGCGCCACCGACCAGCCAGGCCGCGGCGGCGAAGCCGGACAGGAGGGTGAGGGGCAGGCCGATGCCGAGCAGTCGTGCCGCGGTCCCGAACCGCCGGGCCGGCCCCCGCACGTCGACGCGGGCGGCGTCGGCGAAGAGCACGATCGCCAGCGTCACTTCGACCACCGAGCGCACCTGTTGGGAGTCGAGCTGGAGATGGACCAGTGGCACGGGGCCGTGCGCGGCGACGAGGCCCACCACCACGAAGGCGATCGGGCCGGTCACGTCCGCCCGCACGAGGCGCGACGACACCAGTCCCCAGAGGACGAGGCAGGCGCTGACGACGGCGACAGCGCCACTGTCGATGCCGTGCTCCACGGTGGTCCGGCCTCCCCGGCGTCCCAGGCGGACCACGTGGGGCCGACCTCGAGCGACGGACGCCATGCCCATCCCACGATGGCCGACCTCGACCAGCCACCCCAGGGCCGAAGGCCCGAATTGCCCGCGATCCCGGAGCCGCCACGCGCGCCACCGGCGGCGCGCTGGCACGCAGCCCACCGATACGGGGCTCAACGTGCCATTGGCCCCTTGCGACCGCGGCGGGAATCACCAAGCATGGTCGTGGCGGCGCAAGGCCTGCGGGGGGTCCGGGAGGGGCCCGCCGGTCCGCACCAGCAGGCAGGATCGCGTCCCCGCCACGAGCTCGCACCACCACTCAGCGACCGTCGTGGCTGCCGGCGCGATCGGCCGATGTCGACCCCTTGGCGGCGTGCCGGCGTTCCGTCGGCGAGGAGGAGCACCATGCCCGATGCACTCAGCCCCATGGGACCGGTCAGCTACCTGATCGTCGAGTTCCCGGGGAGCAGGATGACCGGCGAGGGACTGCCCGTGCTGGTCGACCTGGTCGACAGGGGGATCATCCGAGTCCTCGACGTGACCTT
>JAJZYI010000310.1 GCA_021798135.1 Actinomycetes bacterium
TCGCGGTGGGCCCGCCCGTCCCCGCCAGGTGCAGCCCGCCACGGCTCACGGGCCGACCAGCACGATCTTGCCGATCTTGCCGCCGGCCGCGAACTGCTCGTACGCGTCGGGGGCGGCGTCCATGCCGACGGTCGCCGCGAGCGGGACGCGCACCCGGCCCGCGGCGGCCAGCGGCAGCACCGACCGGGTGACCGCCGCGACCACCGCGCCCTTCTCGTCGACGGAGCGGGCCCGCAGGGTGGCGCCGCTGACGGCGGCACGCCGGGCCATCAGGGCGAGGAGGTCGAGCTCGATCCGGGCGCCCGTGCCGACGCCGACCACGGCGACCCTGGCACCGGTGGCCAGGGCGCCGAGCACGCCCGGCAGGCTGGACGCCCCGACCAGCTCGACCACGACGTCGAACGGCCCCTCGCCGAGGGCGTCGCCGGGCTCGGCGGCGGACGCTGCGCCGAGCTCCAGCAGGATGCCGTGGGCGGCGGGGTTGCGGGCGGACGCGACCGGTCGGGCGCCGGCCGCCGCGGCGAGCTGGACGGCGGCCGTGCCGACGCCACCGGCGGCGCCGGTGACGAGCACGCGCTCGCCCAGCTGCAGCCCGCACTGGCGGAAGAGGGCGTCGTGGGCGGTGCAGAACGCCTCGGGGAAGCCGCCGGCCTCGGCCCACCCCATGCCGTCGGGCACGGGCATGGCCACCCGCTCGTCGACCACCGCGAGCTCGGCCTGCGCGCCGCCGCCGACGAGCGCCATCACCGCGTCACCGGGCGCGAACCGGCTGACCCGTGCACCGGTGGCCACCACCTCGCCGGCCAGCTCCAGGCCGGGGATGTCGGCGGGGACACCGGGTGGCGCCGGGTAGCGCCCCCGACGCTGCAGAAGGTCGGCCGCGTTCAGCCCGGCGGCCCGCACGGCGACCAGCAGCTCGGTGTCCCCGGGCACGGGGTCTGGACGCGTCGCCCACGCCAGCTCGCCGTCCGAGATGGTCACCGCTCGCATCGCACCCCCTGGTCCAGCGCTGCCTGTCGCCGCGCCCGGCGCCGCCGGGCCGTGCTCACGCCCGTCGCCGCCTGCCGCCGCGCGCCGCCCGTTCGGCGCGCCGGACGAGCGCCTGGCGGTGTCCCTGCCAGCCGACCCAGTAGCCCACCGCCAGGCCGACGAGCAGGCAGCCGGCGATGACCCAGACCAGGCCGAGCCTGCGCTGGGTGATCCACAGGTGCACGGTGACGGGATGCAGGTTCTGCGCCACGAAGGCGATCGCCAGCCCGACCACGACGACGATCACGAGCAGGCGGGCCAGCGCCCGGCGGCGGTCCCGGCGGTCAGGAGCGACCGTCGCCCCCCCGTCGGGCCCGGCGGCCGGCAGCGGGCCGACGGCACCCAGCGGATCGGTGGTGTGGTCCGCCATCGTCCCGATCCTACCGGCCGGGCCGTCCTGGCCGGCGCCGGCCGGCCGGCCGGCGGGAGCGGCGGTGCCGGTCAGACGCCGAGGTGGTCGCCGTCCCACAACCTGATGCCACCGAGGATCCCGGCGCTGTTGTCGACCACCGTGACGTCGTCGTCGAGCGGTCCGGACAGGTGGTGCGCGTTGCCGCCGCCCAGGTAGCAGCGGTCGAAGAACGTGAGGTCCCGCAGCACGGCCAGGGCCTTGCGCACGCGCCGGTTCCACTTGGCGTCGCCGATCCGCTCCCGGACCCGCTCGCCGAGCTGCTCGTTGAAGGTGTCCCCCTTGCGGAACGGGAACTGGGCGAACTCCAGGTGGGGCATCAGCCGGCCGTGGAAGAAGAGTGCTGTGCCGACGCCGGTGCCGAGCGTCACGACCAGCTCCAGGCCCTTGCCGCTCACGACGGCGGCTCCCTGGACGTCGGCGTCGTTCGCCACCCGGGTGGGCGCGCCCAGGCGCTGGGCGAGCGCGTCGGCGAGCGGGAAGCGCGCCCACGCCGCGACGAGGTCGGGGTCCTGGTCGCTGCCCGGCCCGCTCACCGTCACGAAGTGGGGGGCGCTCAGGACCAGGCCCTCGCGGACCATGCCGGGGAAGCCGGCGGACACCCGGTCGAAGGCCGGCAGGCGGGCGGCCAGGCCGGCGAGATCGTCGACGAGCTTGGCTGGCGGGCAGGGGTAGGTCGTCGGCACGCGGACGCGGTCGGCCAGCATGGTCCCCGCGGCGTCGAGGACGGATCCCTTCAGCCCGGTGCCGCCGATGTCGAGGGCGAGGGTCGCGGGCCCGGCGCCCGGCTGCGCCGGCGTGGCGGTCCCGTCCGCGCCGGGACGCGCCTGGCTGTCGGCTGCGGGCCGTGGGTCCCCACCGGCGGCGGGTGGTGCGCTCGGGGTCACGGCACCACGCTTCCCTCCGGCGGCGGCGCCGTCAAGCGCGCCCCGCGGGAGGACGGCGCGGGGCGGCCGGTCGCCCCGGGAGCGCCGGCGCCGTGCCGTGGGCCCGGTCGCGCAGGCCGGCGTGGGCGAACCACGGCCGCAGGCGCAGCCGGCACGGCTGGCGGTGCCCGCACACCAGGACGCCCCAGCCCGGAGCCAGGCGGCGCAGCGCGTCGGGGGGCAGCAGGGGCTCGCGTGCAGGTGCGTCGGCGACGCTGGCGCGTCCCTGGTGGTCGACCGACGTCGTCTGCCGCCGGCGCTCCCCCTCGCCGACCAGCGAGCTGGCGTGCTCCAGGGTGGCGGGATCGGCGATCCCCGAGAGGAACAGCTTGGCCCGGTGGTTGTTGACGACGGTCCCGGCCCGGGCGCCGTAGCGGGCGGTGACCTGCGCCAGGTCCTGCCACACCGTGACGAGCTGGATGCCGTGCCCGGACGCGGTGGCGGCCACCACGTCGAGGTCGGCGACCGGGGCCACGTTGGCCGCCTCGTCGACCACCATGAGCAGGCGGGGGTCGAGGGGCGCCCCCTGGCGCTCGGCCCGGTCCACGGCCGCCTGCAGGACCTGTGCGAGCAGGGCGGCGAACACCGGCCGGAGGCGGCGCTGGTGGTGCGCCGGCGCGCAGAGGTAGAGCGTGTCGCTGGCGTCGAGCAGGCTGCTGGGGTCGAGCCGCTCGCCGGGACCGTCCGCGGCCGCGGCCACGGCCGGGTCGGCGAAGGCCTCGACGACGATCTCGGCGGTGGCGTAGACGGCGCTGCGCTGGCGGGCGTCGCGGGCCCAGCAGGCCTGCGCGGCTCGCAGGGCGGCGTCGGCACCGGCCCCCGACAGGGCGGCGGCAGGGGCGTCGGTGTCCTGGTCGTCGAGCCAGCGCACGACACCGCCGATGCCCGCGCCGGCGATCGCGGCGGCGTGGAGCAGGGGTGCGAGGAGCTTGGCCGCCGACGCGTACCAGAAGTCCCCGTCGGACATGGTCCCGCCGGCCAGGCGAGCCGTGTCGACCAGGTCGCCGGCGACCTGCCGCGCCCCAGACCACGTCGCCGCGGCGTCGACGGGCGACCAGCGCACCGGCTCGGCACCGCCGGCGAGGCCGGCGCCCACGCCCGCCGGGTCGTACGCCCAGACCCGGCCGCACCGCCGCCGCCACGCCAGGGTGTGGCGGGCGAGGTCGGCCTTCACGGACGCGGCGACGAGGGGGCCGTGCCACTCCAGGATGGCCGGCACCACGACCCCGCTCGTCTTGTGGCTCTGGGTCGGGCCGACGACGAGCACCGAGTGGCCGGCGTCGGCGGCGACCAGGCGCCGCCCGGAGGTGCCGAGCACCACGCGCCCCGGCAGCGGGCACCGCACCGCCAGGTCGCCGAGATCGCGGCGCGTCGCCCACCGCGCCGGGAGGGGTGTGCCCCCTGGGCCGGTGCCGCGGCCGCCCGAGCGCCACCGGGCCGGCCACGCCGAGGCCGGG
>JAJZYI010000022.1 GCA_021798135.1 Actinomycetes bacterium
CGCGCCCGCCGCCGGTGGCGCCCAGCGCAGCGAGCTCGCACGCGGCGCCGCCCCGGTCGCACCCGGTCCGCCGGCGGGCGCGGCGCCCGCCATCGACCTGGTCGGCGTCACCCGGCGGTTCACCACGCCCGGCGGCGTGGTGACGGCGCTCGACGGCGCCACCCTCGCGGTGCAGGCCGGCACCCTGGTCGTGGTGCTCGGCCCATCCGGCAGCGGCAAGACGACCCTGCTCAACGTGGTCGGCGCGCTCGACACGCCGACCAGCGGCACCGTCACCGTCGCCGGCCGGATCGTGACCGGCCTGGGCCGCGGCGCGCTGTTCGCCTACCGGCGCAGCACGGTCGCCTTCGTGTTCCAGGCCTTCAACCTGTTCCCCGAGCTCACCGCGATCGAGAACGTCCGCTTCGGCGCCGAGGCAGCAGGACGCCGCGAGGCGGGAACCATCGCCCGGCGCACCCTGGTCGACGTCGGCCTCGGCGACCGGTTCGACCACTTCCCCCACGAGCTGTCGGGCGGCGAGCAGCAGCGGGTCGCCATCGCCCGAGCGCTGGCGACGGGCAACCCCGTCCTGCTGGCCGACGAGCCGACCGGGGAGCTGGACTTCCGCACCGGGGCGCAGGTCCTGAGCCTGCTGCAGGCCCGCGTGGCGCACGGCACCACCGTGCTGGTGGTCACCCACAACCGCGAGATCGCCCGCATGGGCGACGTCGTCATCGAGCTGCACGGCGGTCGAGTCACCGCCGTGGGCCCACCACCCGGCGGCCGGGTCGACGCCGCCGAGCTGCACTGGTGACCGGTGGGTCCTGCGTTCTGGCTCCGGTGGTCGTGGCGTGACCTGCGGCGGCGCGCCCCCCAGGTGCTGGCCATCGCCGCCATCGTCGCCCTGGGGTCCGGCGTCTACTCGGGCCTGGGCAGCACGTCGGCGTGGCGGACCGCGTCGCTCGACGCGACCTTCGAGCGGCTGCACGCCGACGCCGTCCAGGTCGCCACGGTGGCCGGCGTGGCCGTTCCCGCCGACGACCTGCTGGCCGCCGTGCGCAGCGCCGGCGGCGACGACCTGGCCGCGGCCGACGTCCGGCTGATCAGCACGCTCCCGGTGCGCGCCGGCCCCGGCGGGCGGATCCCGGCGGCCGGCGTCCTCGTCGGCGTCGACCTGGCCCGGGGCGTCGCCGTCGACCAGTGGTCGGTGGTCGCCGGGCGCACCATCGGGCGGGCCGACGCCGGAGGCAGCGACGTGCTCCTCGACCAGCACTTCGCCCACCAGCACCACCTCCCCCCGACGGGCGTGCTCACGATCGCCGGCACGACCGTCCGCTACGTCGGCACCGCCCTGGAGCCCGAGTACCTGAACACCACCGTGCCGGTCGGCACGACCCTCCAGGGGGCGCAGACCCGTGCCGTGGTCTACGCCCCCATCACCCTGGTGCAGCACCTGACCGGCCAGCCCGGGATGGCCAACGACGTCGCGGTGACGCTCCGGCGGGGAGCCGCAGCCGCCGTCGTCGCCCAGCGGCTGGCCGCCGGCGTCGAGCGGGACCTGCCGGGCACCGCCGTGACGGTGACGATCCGGAGCGACGACCCCCTCACCCGGGCGCTGTACGACGAGGTGTCGAGCGAGCAGCGGGTCTTCGACGTGTTCGCCCTCCTCATCCTGGCCGGAGCCGGCTTCGCCACCTTCAGCCTGACGCGCCGCGCCGTGGAGGCCCAACGTCGGGACATCGGCATCGCCATGGCGCTCGGCGTCACACCGCGACGCATCGCCACGCGCCCGGCCATCATGGCGACCGCCATCGGCGCCCTGGGCGTGGGCCTCGGCGCCGTGGCCGGCTGGGCGATCGGCCAGATCGTCCTCGGCATCATCCGCGTCCAGCTGCCGCTGCCCGTCTGGCGGACACCATGGCAGACCGGCCTGTTCGTGCAGGCCGCGGCGCTCGGCGTCGCCGTCCCGCTGGCCGGGTGCGCCTACCCCGTCTGGCGAGCCGTGCGGGTGGCACCCGTCGACGCGTTGCTGCCACCGCACCTGCGGGGCCGCCGGCACCGAGCGGTGACGGCCCTGCGCCGCCTCCACCTGCCCGGGTCCACGCTCACCCAGGCGCCGGTGCGCCGGATCACCATCGCCCCTGCCCGCTCGGTGACGACCGTGCTGGCGGTGGGCCTGATCCTCGCCCCGTTGATGGCCGCGCTGGCCACGACCGACTCGGCAACCACGACCATCGACGCCGGCACCAGGTTCCTGTCCGGCTCGCGCCGCGACAGCCTGCTGGTGACGCTCACCGCCTACCAGCCTGCCACCGCGCCGATGGTCACCGCCATCACCGGCTCACCGCTGGTCGGGGCCAGCGCGCTCAGCCTCGGCACGGGCGGCACGCTCATGCACGGCAGCGAGTCGGTCGACGTCGCGATCGAGATGACCGACCTGTCCGACCCGCTGGCCGTGCCCGCGCCCGTGGCAGCTGCCCACCCCCAGCCCGGTGGCATCGTCATCTCCGCCAAGGCCGCAGCCGATCTCGGCGTGCGGGCCGGTGACCGCGTGCTGCTACGCCACCCGTTCGCCCAGGGCACGGGCTTCCGCTTCGTCACGACGGCCCTGCCGGTCCGGGCGACGGTGCCGAGCCCGTTCCGTTTCGTCGCCTACATGGACCGCGCCGACGAGCCGCTGATGGGGGTGCAGGACATCGTCGACACGGCCGTGGCGGTGCCGCGTGCCGGGGTGAGCGTCGACCGGCTGCAACGGGAGCTGGCCTCGCTGCCCGGCGTAGCGAGCGCGCTCCCGGTCAGCGCGATCGAAGGGACGATCCGCAGCATCCTCGCTCTCGTGACCAACCTGTTCGTCGTGCTGCAGGTCGTGATCGGGCTGCTGGCGTTCCTGGTGGCCTACAACAGCAGCACCGCCAGCAGTGAGGAGCGCACCCGCGAGCACGCCACCATGCTCGCCTACGGCGTACCCGTCGCCCGAGTCGTGCTCGCCGGGGCTGCCGAGAGCGTGCTGCTCGGCCTCGCCGGCGTGGGCGTCGGGCTCGGACTGGGCGTGCTGGTGCTGGCCTGGGTGCTCAGCACGGTGTTCCCCGCGGCGGTGCCGCAACTGTCCGTGACGGCCTCGGTTGCCACGTGGTCCTACGGGGTCACGGCACTCATCGGCATCGCCGCCGCCGCCAGCGCGCCGGTGCTCGTCACCCGACGCCTGCGCCACATCGACCTGCCTGGGACGCTCCGCCACGTGGAGTGACGTTCTGCCGGGGCACCGGCGGTGGCCGCCCCTGCACCGCGCCACCGGCAGCATGCTCGCGCCGGACGCCCACGCCGCCTCGGCCCGGGCGGCACGACGGCCGGGCGACGCGGGCCGACACCGGCCCTGTCGCCGGCGCGCTGCCGCCGTCCGGGCGCCTCCGGGCGGTTCCCGGGGCCGCGTAGCGTCGGCCCAGGTCGGCGGGGTGCGCGCACCCGCCACGGTCACCGCGGGCCGGAGAAGGTTGCGACCGCCGGTGCCTTGCTGCTAAGCACTCGGTCCATTGTGACGGACGACGAGTGTCCCTCGATCGGACGGACTGGCCGCAAGGCCGCACCGCTGCGGCGGTGGACCGGGCTCATCGCCGCGGTCGTCACGGTCGCCGGCACGGTGGCCCTCACCGGCGCCGGCCAGGCCGTCGCCGACCCGCTGGCGTCGGCAAAGGCGCAGGCTGCAGCCGTGAATGCCAAGCTCCAGGCCGAGGGCACCCAGCTCGACATCGCCACGCAGCGGTTCGACGCCGCCCAGCAGCAGGTCCAGTCACTGCAGCAGCGCGGCGCCCAGCTGCAGTCGCAGATCGCCGCCACCCAGCAGCAGGTGGGCGCGGTGCAAGCTCGCCTGCGGGCCCAGGCCCTGCAGGCGTACATGTCGGGCAGCGGGGGCACGAGCGGGCTCAGCGCCCTCTTCTCGTCGAGCGGCGAGCAGGCGTCCGCGAGCCAGGAGTACCGCACCGTGGCCGACGGTACCCTGGCTGGGACCATCGACCAGCTCCGGCGGGCCCAGACCCTGCTCACGTCGGAGGAGCACGCCCTCAAGGCCAACGAGGCGGCGGCTCAGGCCGCCGTGGACGCCGCCAGTGCAGCCCGCCAGGCCGCCCAGGCCGCCCTCGACGCCCAGCGCAGCCTGCTGGCCGGCCTGAACAGCCACATCGCCTCGCTGGTGGCGCAGCAGCAGGCCCAGCAGCGCGCCGCCCAGGCCGCGGCGTTCCGGGCCGCGGTCACCGCCAGCGTCGTGTCGAGTCCCGCCGGCGCCCCCAGCCTGCCCGCCGCGGGCGGCGCGGCCACCGCCATCGCCGCGGCGGAGAGCCAGCTCGGCGTCCCGTACCGGTGGGGCGGCGAGACGCCCGGCGTCGGGTTCGACTGCTCGGGTCTGACGCAGTGGGCATGGGGACGCGCCGGCGTGTCGCTGCCACGGACCGCGCAGGGGCAGTACGACGCCATCCAGCACATCCCGCTCTCCGCTCTGCAGCCTGGTGACCTGGTCTTCTGGGACGACGGCACGAGCTCGGTGCAGCACGTCGGGATGTACGTGGGCAACGGCGAGGTCATCCATGCCCCGCAGACCGGACAGACCGTCAGCTACGCCCCGATCTGGACGTACGGCCTGGTCGGCGCCGGTCGCCCCTGAGGACCCGGCGCCCCTGAGGACCCGGCGCCCCTGAGGACCCGGCGCCCCTGAGGACCCGGCGCCCCTGAGGACCCGGCGCCCCCGAGGAGGGTCCGCCGTGCCAGGGTGGTGGGCCCGAACCCGAGGAGGGACGCCCATGACGACGATGCCGTACCGCCGGATGGGGCGGACCGGGCTGCAGCTGAGCGTGCTGTCGTTCGGCTCGTGGGTGACGTTCGGCGACCAGCTGGACGTCGGGCTGGCCGCCGAGTGCCTGGCGGCGGCCCGTGACGCCGGCGTCAACTTCTTCGACAACGCCGAGGCCTACGCCGGCGGGGAGTCCGAGCGGATCATGGGCCAGGCCCTCGCACGCCTCGGCTGGCCGCGCCGCAGCTTCGTGGTGTCGACCAAGCTCTTCTGGGGCATCCACGGGGGCGTCAACATGCAGCAGACGCTCAACCGCAAGTACCTGTCGCAGGCCATCGCCGGGTCGCTCGAGCGCTTCGGCCTCGACTTCGTGGACCTGGTGTTCTGCCACCGCCCCGACCCCGACACGCCGATCGAGGAGACGGTGTGGACCATGTCCGAGATGGTGTCGAGGGGCCAGGCGCTGTACTGGGGGACCTCCGAGTGGTCCGCCGACCAGATCCAGGCGGCGTGGGACGTCGCCGAGCGCCACCACCTCCACAAGCCCGTCGTGGAGCAGCCCCAGTACAACCTGCTGTGGCGCCGCCGCGTCGAGCGCGAGTACGCCCGGCTGTACGACGACATCGGGCTCGGGCTCACCACGTGGAGCCCGCTGGCCTCGGGCCTGCTCGCCGGCAAGTACCTCGACGGCGTGCCCGAGGGCAGCCGGGCCGGCCTGCCCGGCTACGAGTGGCTCCGGTCCCTGCTCACCGACCCCGGCCGCAACGACGCCGTGCGGTCGCTGGCCGAGGTGGCCCGCGACCTCGACTGCACCGTCGCCCAGCTGGCCATCGCCTGGTGCGCCCGGAACCCCCGGGTGTCGACCGTGATCACGGGAGCGAGCCGGCCGGAGCAGGTCTCGGAGAACATGGCGGCGCTCGAGGTGCTGGAGCTCCTGGACGACGCCACGGCCCGAGCCGCCGAGGAGCGGACCGCCGCGGTCGCCCACTGACCGCCGGCAGCCACGGAACCGCCACCGGGCAGCGTCACCGACCTGCGAGGGCGGTCCTCGCGGTCAGTCGCGGGCGGCGGCGTCCGCCGGGACGGCGGCAGCGACGGCTGCCGCCTGCTCGCGGTACCAGGCGGGCAGGTCCTCGGGCGGGAGCACGGCGGCGACCGCGGCGACGACGACCTGCTCGCACAGCATGACGAGCTGCTGTCGCCGCATGGTGCGGTGCGCCATCCAGTGCAGCACCGTCTCCTCGCAGAACGCCAGCCAGCCGCGCACGGCGGTCCGCACCTCGGGGCGGCCGCCGGCGTCGCCGAGGACCCGGCACACCCGGCCGGCGACCTTGTCGCGGTGGTCCTCGAAGATGGCGTGCAGGTCCGGGTCGGCGCCCGCCGACCCGCGCACCAGGGCGACGTACAGCTCGTGCTTGCGCTCGATGAACGACACGAAGGCCTCCAGGCCGAGCCGGAGCTGCTCCAGCGCCGGCAGCGTGTCGTCGGGATCGGTGGCCGTGAGTAGCTCGTCGGCAGCGGCCTGCACCACGGCCAGGTGGAACTCGCGCTTGGACGAGAAGTAGTGGAAGAGCAGGCCCCGCGAGATGCCGGCGGCCTCGGCGATGTCGTCCACGGCCACCTGGCTGGCCGGGCGGGCGCTGAGGATCTGCAGCCCGAGGGCGATGAGCTGCGCCCGGCGGTCCTGGGGGTCCAGGCGGACCCGGGGGCGCGACGCCATGGCCCGAGCCTACCGGATCCGCGTTGTTGAGCTCGGTTCAGTACTCCCCGGTGCCGCTCGCCCGGACGCCACCGTGCCCGGCTTCCCTCACCTGCTCGCGGCAGGGGGGTCCGGGCACCGGCACCGGTCACGCCCCGGTCGCCCTCGCGATCGAGGCGCAGGTCGGGTGCAGGTCGGGTGCCCGTCGGGTGCGCTCCGGGCGCCGGACCGCGCCGGCGCGCCGGACGGCCTCGACGAGCGGGTGCCCGGGCGCCCGCCGACGTCCGCCGACATCCGCCGACATCCGCCGGCTCACATGAACCGGCGGATGATCCGCTCCTTGCGCTCGTCGTAGGGCGGGTAGCTGAAGGACAGGTCCGGCCAGACGCCACGGCGGACCACGGACTTGCGGTGGCTCAGCTCCTCGAACCCGGCGCGGCCGTGGTAGGCGCCGAGGCCGCTCGGGCCGACGCCGCCGAACGGCAGCTCTGGGGCGATGAAGTGGTACATCACGTGGTTGAGGCAGACGCCGCCGGCCGTGGTGCCGCCGACGACCCGCTGCTGCGTCGCACGCGACTTCGAGAAGACGTAGAGCGCCAGCGGCTTGGGACGGTCGTTCACGAACGCCATGGCCTCGTCGACGCCGTCCACCCGGACCACCGGCAGGATCGGGCCGAAGATCTCGTCCTGCATGATGGGCGCGTCGAGATCGGGGTCCACGACCACCGTCGGCTCCACCACGCGCTCCGCCGTGTCGACCGCCCCACCGGTCGCGACGGTGCCGCCTGCCGTCGCGAGCAGGCTGCGGAGGCGCTCGGCGTGCCGCTCGTTGACGATCCTGGTGCGGGTGGCGGCCGGGTCGGGCCCCTGCAGGGAGCCCATCGCCTGCACCACGCGGTCGACGAAGGCGTCGGCCACCTGGCGGTCGACCAGCACGTAGTCGGGGGCGATGCAGGTCTGCCCGGCGTTCAGCAGCTTGCCCCAGGCCACCCGCCTGGCCGCCACGTCGAGGTCGGCGTCGGCCGCGACCACGACCGGGCTCTTGCCGCCGAGCTCCAGCGTGACCGAGGCGAGGTGCCTGGCCGCCGCGGCCATCACCGTCCGGCCCACGGTGGTGCTCCCGGTGAAGAAGACGTGGTCGAAGGGCTGCTCCAGCAGCTCGGTGGACACGTCGACGGCCCCCTCCACCACCGTCACCGCCTCCTCGTCCAGGTACCGGGGGACCAGCCGGGCCAGTGCGGCCGAGGTGGTGGGCGTCAGCTCCGACGGCTTCACCACCACGGCGTTGCCCGCCGCCAGCGCGGTCGCCAGGGGGATGAGCGCCAGGTTGACCGGGTAGTTCCACGGTGAGATCACCAGCACGGTCCCGAGCGGCTCGGGCACGGTCCACGCTGCGCCCGGCATGTTGGCGATCCCGGGCCACGACCAGCGCGGTCGGGCCCACCGGCGGAGGTTGTGCCGCAGGTGGGCGGCCTCGGCGGCGACCGGAGCGAGATCCGCCAGCCACGCCTCGACCCGGGGCTTGCCGAAGTCGTCGGCCATGGCGTGCAGCAACTCGTCCTCGCCCTCGCGCACCAGCGCCCGCAGGGCGCGGAGCTGCTCGGCGCGCCACGACAGCGGCCGGGTGCGCCCCGAGCGGTAGGCGGCGCGGGCCCTGGCGAACGCGGCTGCGGGCACGCTGGCCGCAGCGCTCGTCCCGGTGGCCCGGCTCGTCTCGGACGGTGCGGTGTCGACCATCGTGCCTCCCTCGGATGGTGTGCCGGATGACGCGGGCGGGACCGGACGCCGTCCGGCCGGTCCGGTCGGTGCGTCCCGTCGTCGATGCCCCGGCGCCACCGGCTGCCGCCCGGCGGCCGCAGCGCCGCTCCCCGCGGGCGGCGAGCCGCCCACGACGAATTCTCGCCGGTCGTCCGGCTCGGGTCAACGTGGTCGCCGCTGGCGCCGCCGGCCCCGCCCGCGGGACGCCGGGTGGGGCCGCCCACGCCGCACCCGGCCGAGCGGCCTCGCCTAGCCTGCGGTCAGCGCTGAGGCCACCACGGCAGGCGGCGACGGGTGGCTCCGGCCCGCTGCCACGCCGGCACGCGCCGCCGCCGGATCGCCCGGCTGCTCCCCGACTGCCGCAGGACCCGCTCCTCGCGTTCTCGCCGGCGCCGCAGGCGCCGGCGACGCCAGCCCCCCACCGCCCCGGGTGCGGTCGCCACCGCGAGGGCTGCCGCCGCGCCACCGGCGAGCACCCCGACGGACTCCCCCACCGGGCGGGTCGTCACGCCCAGGCCGAACCCCGGCAGCACCGTGCCCAGGTGCGCCGCCTCGGCGGCGGCGAGGGCTACGGCCCCGGCCGTGCCCTGCGACGTCCCGACCGTCTGGGCGATCTCGACCACGGCGGCGGTCCCGACGCGGAACAGGACGATGCGCGCGGTGCCCGCCGGGTTGCTCGGCGACGGTGTCGCCGGCGCCGCCGGCGCGACGTGGTAGACGATGCCGGTCGCCCCCGCCACCCCGGGCACGGCGAAGTGCCCGGTCAGCGTGTACGTGTCCCCGCTCACCGAGCGGCTGGCACCGTACTGCTTGCGGACCTGGTCGAGCGCCTGCGCGGCCTGCGACGCCGTGGGCAGGAGCAGCACGAGCAGGCCGGCGTTGGCCTGGGTCGCCTTGGCCGGCGCCTGCCACTCGGCCTCGTAGATGCCCGTGTGCCCGGGGTCGGCGCTCCCGGCCCGGCGGACGACGCCCAGCGTGCTCTTCGCCGGCGGCTGCGCCGTGGCCACCGCGGGCTTGGCGGCCACGCCGGACATGTGGGGCGTGTGGACGACGAGCGCGGCCAGCCGCGACGTCTCGATGCGCGTCTGGCGGACGAAGACGGCCCAGCAGGTGACGGCCGCCACCACGACGAGCGCCGCCGCCGACAGGCGCTGCGCCCACCGGCGCCAGGCGGGAGGGGCGCCGGCACCGGGCCCCGCCGCGTCCGGCGCACCCGCCGTCCCCGGCCCGTCGGCGGCGTCCCGCCTGACGGCCCGCCTGGTCACGTCCACGGGGCGCGCCCTCCGTCCCCGCCGGCACCGATCGGGACGCCGGTGCCGGGGATCGACCGGCGCTCCGCCCGCCAGCGGCGGCGGCACCGGCCGGTCAGGCGAGACTCCCCCGAGCGCCGAGCGGACGTGTGGCGCTCCCCCGGGCACCGGCCGGTCATATGGCGCTCTCCCGGGCGTCGGCGGCGGCCCCGTGCTGGGCCGACGCCAGGAAGTTGGCCAGGAGGGCCGGTCCGGACGGGGTCAGGATCGACTCGGGGTGGAACTGGACGCCCTCGACCGGCAGCTCGCGGTGCCTGAGGCCCATGACCACGCCGTCGTCGGTCCAGGCGGACACGAGCAGCGCGTCCGGGACCGACGGCGGGTCGACGACCAGCGAGTGGTAGCGGGTGGCGGTGAACGGGTCGGGCAGGCCGTGCAGCACGCCGCTGCCGTCGTGGTGGATGTCCGACGTCTTGCCGTGCATGAGCACGGGCGCCCGCACCACGCGCCCGCCGAAGGCCTGGCCGATGCACTGGTGCCCCAGGCAGACGCCGAGGATCGGCACGCTGCCGGCAAGCTCCCGCACGACGTCGAGCGACACGCCGGCGTCCTCCGGCCGGCCGGGGCCGGGCGAGATGATCACGGCGTCGGGCCGGAGCGCCCGGATGCCGGCGACGTCGATCGCGTCGTTGCGGTGCACCACAGGCTCCGCGCCGAGCTCGCCGAGCTCCTGCACCAGGTTGTAGGTGAAGGAGTCGTAGTTGTCGACGACCAGGACGCGCACCGGCACCGGCGTGGACTCTACAGCCGGGCCCGCCCACCCCGGGGCCGGCCCGGGCCGAGGTCGAGCGCCTGCCACGGCGCCGGCTGGCTATCCTCCTGGGATGGCACGCACGGCTGACAGGGCGCGCTCGGCCGGGAGCGCCAACCGGCGACAGGCGGCACGCCGGGGCGGTCGCTACACCCCGCCGACGCCCCGGGACGTCCGCAAGAGCCCGAAGTGGATGGGTCCGGCGATCGCCGCCATCCTGCTCGTCGGCGTCCTCATGATCGTCCTCAACTACTTCGACGTGCTCCCGGCGTCGCCCACCAACTGGTACCTGCTCGGCGGCATCGTCGTCTTCGCCGGCGGCTTCGGTCTCGCCACGCGCTGGCGCTGACCGGCGTCCCGCCTGCGGGCGGGCGCCGGCCCGGCAGCGCCGGAGCCGGGCACCCGTGTCGGGCGCCCGGCTCCGGGCCGGACGGCATGACCTCGGCGCGCGGGCCGGCGGCAGCCGCCGACGGGCCGCTCGTGCTCAGCCGAGGCGCTCGATGATCGTCGCGTTGGCGAGCCCGCCGCCCTCGCACATCGTCTGCAGGCCGTAGCGGCCACCGGTGCGCTCCAGCTCGTTCAGCAGCGTCGCCATCAGCTTGGCGCCGGACCCGCCGAGCGGGTGGCCCAGGGCGATGGCCCCGCCGTTGACGTTGACCTTCTCCATGTCGGGGTGCAGCTCCTTCTCCCACGCCAGCACCACCGAGGCGAAGGCCTCGTTGATCTCGACGAGGTCGACGTCGTCCATGGTGAGCTTGGCCTTCTCCAGCACCTTCTGGGTGGCGGGGATGGGGCCGGTGAGCATGGTCACGGGGTCGACGCCGGCCAGGGCGAAGGCGTGGAAGCGAGCCCGGGGGCGGAGCCCCAGCGCGTTCGCCCTCTCCTCGCTCATGATCAGCACGGCAGCGGCCCCGTCGGTGATCTGCGACGAGTTGCCGGCGGTGACCTTGCCGTCGGGCTTGAAGGCGGGCTTCAGGTTGGCCAGCACCTCGGCGGTGGTGTCGGGACGGACGCCCTCGTCGGTGCGCAGCTCCTCGCCCGACGCCGAGCCGTCGTCGTCCTTGACGGCGACGGGCACGATCTCGCGCTCGAAGCGACCCTCCGCCGTCGCCCGGGCGGCAAGCTGCTGGCTGCGCGCGCCGAACCGGTCGAGGTCCTCGCGGCTCAGCCCCCACTGGTCGGCGATCATCTCGGCCGAGATCCCCTGCGACACCAGGCCGCCGCGCTCCGCGTAGCGGCCCATCACGGTCGGCCCGAAGGGGAAGCCGAGATCGCGGACGACCGAGGATCCCATCGGCGTGTGGCTCATGTGCTCCACGCCGCCGGCGATGACCACGTCGTAGGCCCCGGCGATGACGCCCTGCGCGGCGAAGTGGACGGCCTGCTGCGACGACCCGCACTGGCGGTCGACGGTGGTGGCCGGCACCGACTCGGGGAAGCCGGCGGCGAGCACCGCGTTGCGGCCGACGTTGAGCGCCTGCTCGCCGACCTGCATGACACACCCCATGATCACGTCGTCGACCAGGGCAGGGTCGAGGTCGTTGCGCTGCACGAGCGCCCGCAGCGGCTCGGCCGCCAGGTCGACGGCGTGCCAGGCGCGGAGCTTGCCGTTGCGCTTGCCCCCCGGCGTGCGGACGGCGTCGACGATCACGGCAGTGGTCATGACATCTCCTTTCGGAGGTCCGGAGGGGGTCCGCCGGAACCGGTGCGGACCGGTCGATCCTGGCGGCCACCGAACCTGACTGCTTGGTCAAGATTGTTCCCGATGGCCGTCCACCGGGTCAACCCCGGGGCGCCCCCGCACAGGTCGGGGCTACGTTGGCCGCCGTGAGCAGGCGAGTGAAGGACATGGACCGGTGGCTGGGGGACGGGGGGATGCCCGTGATCGCCGCCGTGGGCGCGTCGTTCACCGACTACGGCGTCGACGGCGAGGACCTGGGCTGGTCGGCCGCCACGTGGACACCGACCGAGCTGGCCTGCAACCCGCACGGGATCGTGCAGGCGGGGATCCACGCGCTGGTCGGGGACGCCGCCATGAACTTCGCCATCAACGCCGCACTGGCCGGACGGGACCGCACGCGGGGCACCCTGGAGATGAAGACGGAGACGATGCGCGCGGCCACGCACGGAGCCGCCTACCTGGTGCGCGGCGAGGTCGTGCGCATGGCCCGGCAGGTCGCGTACGCGGAGGCGACCGTGCGCGACGACCGGGGCCGCGTGGTGAGCCGGGCGACGGGGACCTTCCTGCTGCACCGGGAGGCGCCGCCGGCCGCCGAGCAGGCAGACCAGGGCGGCGAGGGGCGACCGGACGGGCGATAGCGGCAACCCCCACGGGCGGCAACCCCCACAGGCGGCAGGCAAGCCGGACGGGCCGCAGCCCCCACAGGCGAGCCCGCCCGCGGCCCCGTGCCCGTCCGAACACCGTCGCAGCCCTGCCGTACCGTGGCGACGTGCCGGCAGGGGCTCGGCCCTGCCGGTCGTTCGGCCGTGGCGAGACGGCCCAACCAGCCGCCCACCGGTGCCCGCCACCCGATCGGCGCGCCCGCGGACCCGCCCCGCCGGCCGCCCGCTCCCCGCAACGAGGGTCGAGGAGGCGCCATGACGAGCACCGCCGCGCTCGACGCCGACCGCGTCGTCGAGGCACCGGGCGGCCGGGCGCGACCGGGTGGGCCCGGTGGCACCGCCGACGGCACGCACCCCCCGGATGCCGCCGCGTGCGCGGCGCCGCCCGCGCGGACGCGCCGGAACCCGCCCTTCGGCGTCCCGGTTCCCGCTGGTGGCTCCGGCACCTGCGGGGTGTGCCATGGTCCCGCGGCGGCGCCGGCCAGGGTCTGCTGGTGCTGTCGTCGCCTGGAGCGCCAGCTCGGCGAGCCCGTGCCGCCGGTCGTGCCCGTCTGCCTCTACCGCCCCGGCGACGCCGTCCATGCCACGTTACGTGGGTACAAGGACGCGGTGAGCGCCCAGGCTCGGGACCACCACGCGGCCCGCCTCGCCGGTGCCGTCGCGGACTTCCTCTCGGTCCACGGCCCCTGCCTGGTGCGCCTGGCCGGCGCCGTCGACGCCCTGTGCACCGTGCCCGCGCTGCGGCACCGGGGGCCGGCCGGTGACGGCAGGGCCTCCGCCCCGGGCAGCGGGGCGAGGCCCATGCACGACGTCCTGCTGCGAGCGCTCGCGGCCGCCCCGGCGATCTCCCCCGCCGGGACGGTCCTCCTGGTGCCGGGCGCCGAGCCCGTGAGCCACCTCCACGCCGCGCCCGGGGCCTTCCGCCTGGCCGCACCACCACGACCGGGCACCCGCGTGCTGCTCGTCGACGACACGTGGACCACGGGCGCCCACGCCGGCAGTGCCGCAGCCGCCGTCCGGGCCGCCGGCTGCTCCGTCGCCGCCGTCCTGGTGGCCGGCCGGGTCGTGCAGCCGTCGGCCTCGCCGGCCGTGCGGGACTGGTGGCGCCGCGCCCTCGGCAGCGCCGTCAGGCCGCCAAGCCCGGACGAGGACCACCGGCACCTGCTCGCGTCCGCGACCACACCGTGCTGCCTGGCCTGGTGCCACGCCCGGCGCACCTCGTCAGGGGAGCCGCGCTGAGCCCCGACGGCAGCGTCCCGGCCGGCCGAGCAGCCCACGTCGGCCGTCAGGCGCTGCGGAGCCCGGGGGCCCCCAGGCACCGTTGCCCGGCCACCACCTGCGGGACCGGCCCGGCGTCGCCCACCTGGCCGTCAACCAGCACCACGACCGTGTCGGCCACCGCGGCAACCGCCTCCAGGCTGCGGCTCGCCAGCACCACGGCAGGTGGCCGCGACGGCCGCCGGCGCAGGAGTGCGTCGACGAGCTCGACCTGACGCGCAACGCTCTCACCCGGGTCGCGCGGCACGGCCAAGGGCCCGCGATCCGCGCCGGCATCCACACCGGTCATGGCACCGCCATCCGCCTCGGCATCGCCATCGGCATCGGCATCGGCATCGAACACGCCGTCCGCCAGGACCACGTCGAAGGGCCCCGCCAGTGCGCCCGCCAGCACGACGTGCGCGGGTGCGCGCAGCCGCCCGGTGAGCGCCGTGCCCGCCGGGCCCCGGTCCGGGGCCGTCGCGGCCGACAGGCGAACCAGGTCGATCGCGCTCGATCGCAGGGCCCGGCGTCGTTCGCACGTCGCACCAGCGATGTCCACCCCGTGGAGCAGGACCGATCCGCTCGACGCCGCGAGCTCCAGCCCGGCGCAGGCCAGGAGCGACGACTTCCCCGCTCCGGGGCCACCGACCAAGCCCACCACCTCGCCAGCGGACACCCGCAGGTCGACGCCACGGCACACCGCCCGCTCCTGACGGCGCACCCACAGCTCACGGATCTCGAGCACCGGTCTGGCCATGCGCTCCACCTCCAGTACGCGGGCGCAGGCTACGACGCGCCAGTGAACCGTCCGCGAACGGTGGGTGTCGGCCCGGCGAACTCTGCCTCGGTCCGCCCAGGGCGCGCCCGGGGTCGGCCACCGCCGCCCGGCGGTGCTTGACGGCGAGCGGCCACCGCCGCCCGACGGTGCTTGACGGCGAGCGGCGGCTCAGTCGTCGGCCAGCAGGCCGGCGCCGGCGGACGGGACCGCTTCGACGGCGTCGGCCTCGAGCCCCTCCCGCAGGCCGCTCACCGGGTGCTCGGACGGGCTGCGACGGTCGTCCCCGGCGAACCAGGACACCGCCGACGCCAGCAGGCACATGGCCGCGGCGGCCGAGAAGGCCAGGACGAGGCCGTGCCGGAACGGCGACGACAGCAGCGACGGGAAGAACGACGTGCTCACGACCCGGTGGGCGGTGGCCGGGCTCAGGTGGGCGAGATCGGGCCCGAGCAGAGACTTCATGGGGTTCACCCCCAGGAACGCTGCGAACAGGCTGCCGACCGGCGGGAGCGCGGCGGCGTGCGCCGCGATGTGCGGGGCGACGCCCTCGTGCGCCAGGCGCGACCGGATGACCCCGGGCAGGCTCGACGACAGGCCGACGATCATGAGCGAGAAGAACACGCCGATCGACAGCACGAACCCGGAGTTCATCAGGGTGGCCAGCACGCCCGACGCCGCGCCGCGGTGGCGGGCCGGCGCGGCGTTCATGATCGCCATGGAGTTCGGCGCGGAGAACAGCCCGAACCCGAGCCCGTTCAGGAAGATCACCGGGGCGAACGCCGCGTAGGAGAAGTTGGCCGGCAGCGCCTGGAGCAGCACGAACGTCGCCGCGCCGATCGCCATGCCGGTGGTGGCGAACCGACGGCCGCCGAAGCGGTCCGACAGCCACCCCGACGCCGGCCCCGACAGCAGGAAGCCGACGCTGAGCGGGACCATGTAGATGCCCGCCCACAGCGGCGTCGACGCGAAGCTGTAGCCGTGCAGCGGCAGCCAGATGCCCTGCAGCCAGATGATGAGGATGAACTGGAGCCCGCCACGGCCCATCGAGGCCAGCAGGTTCGCCAGCGACCCCGCGCCGAACGAGCGGTTCCGGAACAGCTCCAGGTGGAAGAGCGGGTCGCGCACCTTCGCCTCGACCCCCACGAAGGCGACCAGCATCACGACGCCCAGCGCGAGGGAGGCCACCACCAGGGGGTTCGTCCAGCCCATGGCGTGACCGCCGTAGGGCTGGATGGCGTAGGTGATGCCGACCATGAGCGCCACCAGGCCGAGGGCGAAGGTCAGGTTGCCCCACCAGTCGATGCGCGCCGGCCGCCGCTCCCCCAGCTCGCGCAGCTTCAGGAGCGCCCAGCCCGCGCCGGCGGCGCCGACGGGCACGCTGATGAGGAAGACGAGCCGCCAGTTGACGGTGGCGACGAGCCCACCGACGATCAGCCCGATGAACGAGCCGGCGATGGCCGCCACCGAGTTGATCCCGAGGGCCATGCCCCGCTCGTTCGCCGGGAAGGCGTCGGTCAGGATGGCGGTGGAGTTGGCCATGAGCAGCGCCCCGCCGACCCCCTGCACGGCCCGCCCGATGATGAGCTCGAGCGCCCCCGTCGAGCCGTGCCCCGGCACCAGCGCCAGCCCGAGCGACGCCAGGGTGAACACCACGAAGCCGGCGTTGTACATCCGGGTCCGGCCGAACATGTCGCCGATGCGGCCGAAGCTCACCACCAGGACGGCGGTCACCACCAGGTACGCCATCAGCATCCACAGCAGGTAGCTGATGTTGGCGGGCTGCAGCGGGTCGAGGTGGATCCCGCGGAAGATCGCCGGCAGCGAGATGATCACGACCGAAGCGTTGAGCGTGACGAGGAACATCCCCAGCGTGGTGTTCGACAGCGCCGTCCACTTGTAGCGGTCGGGGTGCGTCGCGTGCCGGTCGGAACGTGCCCCCCGGGCCCGGCGAGCACCGCCGGCGGCGCCCGACCCTGTGCCTGCAGCCATCGCCACAGCCTCCCTCGGCGGGATGCGAAATTCAAATCCCCGTTTGAACTGCGAGCTGCCCACGTGAGCTGGCCCGGGTGCCCCACCCGGCGCACCCGGTCGGCGGGACCGAGCCGCGTCCGCACGGTCGCGGTCGCTCGCCAGCCGCCGGCGCCCGCGGCGGTGGCCAGCCAGGCCGGCCTGCACGGGCCCCGGACGAACCTCGGGACGTCGGCCGGCGTCGCGAGCGCCGCCTATCATGGCCGTGCAGGACCGACGGGTGGTGGGCGACGAGCGACGTCCACCGGTCGGCACGTCGGGGACGTAGCTCAGTTGGCTAGAGCACCTGCTTTGCAAGCAGGGGGTCGTGGGTTCGAGTCCCATCGTCTCCACTCGCACCGCCCCGGGTCGAAGGTGCGCTCGCTGGCCGTCGGCGGCCCGGGCACCGGAGCCTCCCGGGCCAGCGGTCGGGGTGCGCCCGCCAGGTCGTGCGCGATCCGTGCTGAGCTCCGGCGTCAAGCCGGGCGCTGCTCGTGCCGACAACCTGAACCAGGGCCGGCGCCACGCAGCCCGGGACCTCGCCCGGGCGGCGAGCGGCACCGGCCCGACGGGGAGGTGATCGGCGTGACGAACGAGACGGCGCTGGCAGAGGTGGTGCGAGCGTGGGCGGCCGGGATGCTGCCCGGCGAGCCGGACGCGGCCGACAGCGCCGCCGAGATGGCCCGCGAGGCGTTCCGCCACGGCGCCACGGTCACCGAGGCGTGCCAGCTGGCCCGGTCGTTCCTGGAGAGCTGGTCGAACCACCCTGCCCACCTGGAGAGCGACAGGGGGCTCCGGCTCGTGTCCTGACACGGCCGGACGACCCGGCCCCCATGCCCGCCCCGGACGCTCCGCGGTGGCAGCCCGGCACCGCGCCGGACGGCCGCGCGGCCGTGGCGGCGGGCAGGCGAGCCGGCGCACGAGCAGCAGGAGCCGCGGTGGCAACGGACATCGGAATCGCATCTCCGGGTGAGCTCGACGACGGCCAGGTCGTCGCGCTCGGCAGCGCGTTCCACGACGCCGTGACCGGCATGGCCGTGGTCGGCCTGGACGGGCGCTTCGCCCGGGTCAACCGGGCACTGTGCGCCATGCTCGGGCGCAGCGAGGCCGAGCTGGTCGGCATGCGCCCGCTGGACGTCACCCATCCCGACGACCAGCCGGTGGCCGAGGCGACCATGCGAGCGCTGCTCGACGGCCGGCTGCCCGCCCACGAGGTCCGCAAGCGCTACGTGCGGCCGGACGGCACCGTGGTCGTCGGGCTGCGGACGACGACAGTGCTCCGCGACGGCACCGGCGCCGTGCGCGGCCTGTTCAGCCAGGTGATCGACGTGACCGCCACGACCGCCGCCGAGGAGGCCCTGGAACGGTCCGAGCGCCGCTTCCGGGCGCTCGTGGCCCACGCCACCGAGCTGACCGTGCTGCTGGACCGCGGCGGGTCGATCACCTACGTGTCGCCCGCCAGCACCCGGCTGCTCGGGCACGACCCCGAGCAGTGCACCGGCCGCCCCGCACGCGACTTCCTCCACCCGGACGACCTGGAACGGGCGCTGGCCGCCTTCGACGTCCACCCGGCCCGCAGGCGGCCGGCGGGCCCCGTCGAGATGCGGGTCCGCCACCGCGACGGCTCGTGGCACACCGTCGAGGTGGTCGCCACCGACCTCTTCGACGACCCCGACGTGGCCGCCATGGTCCTGAACGTCCGCGACATCAGCGACGAGCGCCACTACCAGGCCCAGCTCGCCGCCAGCGAGCAGCGGCTGCGGGCGCTCGTCGGCAGCGCCTGGGACATCATCACCCTGCACGGGCGCGACGGGCGCTGCCTGTACGTGAGCCCCGCGGTGACCGCGCTGCTCGGCTACGACCCCGACGACCTGGTCGGGCTGCACCCGACGGACCTCATCCACCCCGACGACCTCGGCAACGCCGCCGCCTACCAGGAAGCGCTGGCGACCACGGCTCCCGGAGCTGCCTTCCAGTACCGGTTCCGCACCAAGGCCGGGTCGTGGCGCTGGCTGGAGTCCACCGCCCACAACCGGCTCGACGACCCGGCCATTGGAGGCGTCGTCGTCGTCACGCGGGACGTGTCCGCCCGGCGCCGCCGCGCCGCCCAGCAGGACGCGGTGGCCGCGCTCGGCAGGCACGCCCTGCAGGGCGGCTCGCTCCAGGTGCTGTTCGACCGGGCCGTCACCCTTGTCGCCGAGGCGCTCGACGTCCCGCACAGCACCGTCCTGCGGGCGGACCGGACCGGCGCCGGCACGGCGGCCGAGACGACCCTGACCGCGGTGGCCCGGTACGGCCCGCCGATGATCCCGGGCCCGTTCGCCATCACGGTCGACGGGCGGCCGGTGTCGACGGCCGCGCGGGCCCTGCTCGAGGGCCGGGCCCAGGTCTGGGACGGCGAGCACGACGGCGAGCTCGCCGGGCTGCACCCCGCCCTCCGCCAGGCCGGCTTGCGCAGCGGCGCGGCGACCGTCATCGCCGGCGGCCCGCCGGGGCCGTTCGGAGCGCTCGCCGTCTACGCCACGGCGCCGGACGCCTTCTCCTGCGACGACCTGTCGTTCCTGGAGTCGACGGCGAACGTCCTCGCCGCCGCCATCGCCCGGTGGCGGATGGAGGAGGAGCTGCGGCGGCGCGCCCTGCACGACGAGCTCACCGGTCTGCCCAACCGGGTGCTGCTGCTCGACCGGCTGGCGGCGGCCCTGACCCGCCTGGCGCGCCGGCCGGGCAGCGTGGCCGCGATCTTCGTCGACGCGGACGACCTGAAGCTCGTGAACGACAGCCTGGGCCACGCCGCGGGCGACCAGGTGGTGCGCGCCGTCGCCGACCGCGTCCGCGCCGCGGTGCGCCCGAGCGACACCGTCGCCCGGTTCGGCGGCGACGAGATCGCCATCCTCTGCGACGAGACCGACGCGGCCGAGGCCCGGCAGATCGCCGACCGGCTGCGAGCGGCGCTGCAGGAGCCCGTCGACCTGGGCGGCACGAGCGTCGTCGTCACGGTGAGCATGGGCATCGCCGTGACCACCGACCCCGCGTGCACGCCCGACGACCTGCTGGCCGAAGCCGACACGGCGATGTACGCGGCCAAGCGGGCCGGCAAGGACCGTGCCGCCACGTTCGACGTCCGCATGCGCAACGCCGTCACCGAGCAGCTCGACACCGCCTCCGGCCTGCGCCAGGCCGTGAGCGGCGAGGAGCTCCGGCTGTTCTACCAGCCCGTCGTCGACGCCACGACCGGCGCCGTCGTCGGGGGCGAGGCGCTCGTCCGCTGGCAGCACCCGCGTCGCGGGCTGCTCGGGCCCGGAACGTTCATCGAGCAGGCCGAGGCCTCCGGCCTGATCGTCGCCGTCGGCGGCTGGGTCATGCGCACCGCCTGCCGGCAGGTGGCGAACTGGGGCGCCGGCGGGTTCGGCGGCAACGTCTCGATCAACGTGTCGGCCCGGCAGCTCGCCGAGCCGGGCATCGTCGACGAGGTCTGCCGGGCCATCGAGGCGGCCGGCGCCGAGCCGTCCAAGGTGCTGATCGAGGTGACCGAGAGCGCAGTCATGTCGGACCTCCGGCGCTCGGCCGCCGTCATCGAGCAGCTCGGCAGCCTCGGCGTCCGCGTGGGCATCGACGACTTCGGCACGGGCTACTCGTCGCTGTCGTACCTCGCCGACCTGCCGTTCGACTTCCTGAAGATCGACCGGTCCTTCATCGCCCGGCTCGACCGCGACCGGCGGGCCGCCGCGCTGCTCGAGACGCTGGCCTCGCTCTGCCAGTCCCTGGAGCTCACCGCCATCGCCGAAGGCGTCGAGACCGAGGAGCAGCTGCAGCGGGTGCGGTCCGTGGGCATCCCCTTCATCCAGGGCTTCCTGTTCGGCCGCCCGGTCCCGCCGGACGAGTTCCCCATCAGGTGACCGGGCGCCGCCCGCCGGCGGCGAGCGCCCTACGGCCGCGCGACCGCCGGCGAAGGCACCGGGCCGCGCGACCGCCGGCGAAGGCACCGGGCCGCGCGACCGCCGGCGAAGGCACCGGGCCGCGCGACCGCCGGCGAA
>JAJZYI010000311.1 GCA_021798135.1 Actinomycetes bacterium
CTGCCGAGGGGTGGTGGCGCGTGCCGCCCACGGCTGGGCGACGCCGACGACGACGCCGGCGGCCGCCACCGCCGCCAGCACGGCGACGGCGAGCGGGGCACGGTGGGAGCGGACCCGGTGGTGTCGGGCTCGGGGAGGCATGACCGACGGCTACCACATCGGCGGCAGCCGGTGGTGGCAGGCACGCCGGCGCGCACCGCTCAGCCCGCTCGGAGGAAGGCCAGCCTGTTCCGGGGAAGATCAGGCTGCTCCAAAGAAGGGGGCGTCGAAGGCGAAGACCCCTCCGTCGGCGGCCACCAGCCAGTACCCGGCGGTCGCCGGGTCGGCGGCGATCCCCGCCACGGGGGCGTTCAGGGGCCGCCCGCCCATCGAGCCGGCGTAGGCCGCGTCGCCGTAGGCGAAGACGCCGCCGTCGGACGCGGCCAGCCAGTACCCGTGGGCATCCGGCGTCGCCACCATCGCGCGCACGGGCGCGTGCAGGGCGATCGAACCTGCCGAGCCCGAGAAGGGTGCGTCGAAGGCGAAGACGCCGCCGTCGCTCGCCACCAGCCAGTAGCCCCCGGTGGCGTCGTCGGCGGCGATCCCGACCACCGGCCGGTTCAGGTGCCGCCCGGCCATGGTGCCGGCGAACCGGGCGTCGCCGAAGCTGAAGACCCCGCCGTCGGCGCCCACCAGCCAGTAGCCGCGCCCGGTCGCCGTCGGGGCCAAGCCGACGATCGGCGCCTCGAGGTGCGTGCCGGCCATGGAGCCGGCGAACCGGGCGTCGCCGAAGCTGAACACCCCGCCGTCGGCCGCGGCGAGCCAGTAGCCCCTGCCGTCCGGCGTCGCCGCCATGGAGGTGACCGGGGCGTTCGCCGGGTGACCGGCGAGGGAGCCGTAGACGCGGGCCGCCCCGTAGGCCGTGACGTCACCGGCGGGGTCGGTCAGCCAGTACCCGTCGCCGGACGGCATGGCGGCCATCGCCACCACCGGCGCGACGAGCACCGAGGCGTTCGGGCTGGGGACGAGCGTCCACGTCGTCCCGTCCCACGACGCGACCAGGGTGACGCCGCTGCCGGCGTAGCCCGCGGCCACGCAGGCCGGCGGGAGGTGGCAGGCCACGCCGTACAGGGCGCTCACGGTGCCGGGGGCGGGGTTGGGGCTCGGCACCACCGACCACGAGGTCCCGTCCCACCGCTCGGTCAGGGTCGGCTGCGGCTCGCCGGAGACGGCGCTGGACCAGCCGACCGCCATGCACGACGCCGGCGCAGGGCACGAGACGCCGTGGAGCGTGCTGTAGCCGGTGCCCGGGCTGGGGCTCGGGACGACCGACCATGCGGTGCCGTTCCACGACTCGGTGAGCGTGCGTCCGGACCCGGTGGCGGTCAGGCGGTCGCCCACGGCCACGCACGTGGTGGCACCGGCGCACGAGACGCCGAACAGGTTGTCGCTCAGGTCGCCCCCCGGCGTCGGGCTCGCCGCGACGGACCAGGCGCTGCCGTCCCACGACTCGGTCAGGGTCCGCTCGGTCGAGGCGAAGTTGGTGTAGCCCACCGCCACGCACGCGGCGGTCCCGGTGCAGGCCACGCCGTTGAGCACGTTGTCGCCGCTGCTGGGGTCGGGGCTGGGGACGACCGACCATGCGGTGCCGTCCCACGACTCGGTGAGGGTCCGGATGGGGAAGGTCGTGCTGCCGAAGCCCACGGCCATGCACCTGGTCGGGCTGGTGCACGAGATGCTCTGCAGGCTGTCGACGCTGGTCGGGCTGGGGCTGGGGACGACCGTCCAGTCGGAGCCGTTCCAGCGCTCGGCGAGCGTCCGGTCGGTGAACCCGCTGCCCGACGAGCCGACCGCCATGCAGAAGGTCGCGTCGGTGCACGACACGCCGTAGAGGTCGTCGCCGCCGCTGCCGAGGTCGGGGCTCGGGACGATGAACCACCCCGAGCCCAGCGACGACTCGACCAGGGTGCGTTCCTGGCCGTCCGGACCGGTCTGGGCGTCACCGACGGCGACGCACGTGGAGGGGCCGGCGCAGGAGACGGCGTAGAGGTGGTTGTTGACGGTCCCGCTCGAGCCGGGCGCGGCCAGCAGGGGCTGCGCCGTCAGGGCGGCCGCCGGACGGTCGGCACGTGGTGGCGCGGCCGCCGGACGGTCGGCACGTGGTGGCGCGGCCGCCGGCACCGGCGGCGCGAGCCCGGCGATGGCGAGGACCAGCACGCCTGCGGCGAGCAGCGCGTTCACGTGGGGGTCACGGAGGAGGCCCCGCCCGGCTGCCGGCCTGGAGCTCCGCCGCGACGCCGGCCGCCCAGGCGACGATCTCGTCCCAGTCCCGGCGGTCGGCGAACGGTGCCGGCGTGCTCCTGGCCATGGCGCGCTCGACGAAGTTGCGCGGCTGCAGCGGGAGCCGGCCGCCGAAGACGACGTGGGCGCGCGCGCCCAGGCGCTCGACCCTTGCGATGGTCCGGGGCGGCTCGAGCCATGCCGTCGCTCGCGGGTCGTCGGGCTTCGGCTCCCCGACAGGACCGGAGCTGAACACCCACCACGGGAGCCCGGCCAGTGCCCGCCGGTGCCGACGCACGAAGCGCCGAGCCGAGGGCCGCCAGCGCTTGGTGTACACGGCGCTGCCCAGGACGACTGCGTCGTAGCCGCCGAGGGAGCCCACCGTGCCGGCCTCCACGCAGTCGACGTCCGCACCCGTCCGGGCGAGCTCGCCGGCGATGCGCTCGGCGATCTCGGCGGTCGAGCCGTTCTTGCTCGCGTACGCCACCAGCACCCGCATCTCGACGCCACCCCCTCGGAGCCCCGGCACCACCTGTAGCCACCATCGCGCCGATCGGGGGACGGCCCACAGAGGCGAAGGTCCTCCCCGTCCCGGCCTGGCCGGGGGGGGACCGTGGACCATCAACGCCGACGGGACGGAGGAGCCCCCCGTCCCGGCCTGGCCGGGGGGGGACCGTGGACCATCAACGCCGACGGGACGGAGGAGCCCCCCCGTCCCGGCCTGGCCGGGGGACCCCGTCGGGGCTCCGGGCGGCGTCCTCGATGTGACCAACGTCTCTGGGTCCGGTCCGGTCGGGCGCAGAAGCTGGGGAGGAGCCCACCAGAGGAGGTGGTTCGCCATGCGCAGCAGGCATGCCATCGCCGCCGTGGCCATCGGAGCGCTCGTGGCGCTCGCCGGGTGCAGCGCCACGAGCGCGTCAGGCACCTCGCCGTCGACGGCATCGGGCGGTGCAGGGCCGTCGTCGTCCAGCTCGGCGGCTCCCTCCACGTCCGCCCCGGCGACGACGGTTCCGTCGGCGACCGTGCTCAGCTCCGCCGAGCAGGCGGACCTGAAGCTGCTCCACGAACAGGAGCGGGCCGGTCTCGACGCCTTCTCGGTGTTCGCGGCGCGCTTTCCCAGCCAGCCGGTGTTCGCCAACCTGACCAGCTCGCAGAAGATCCAGCTCACCACGGTGACGGCGATGCTGGTCCGGTACGGCCTGGGCGACCCTTCGACCGGGCTGGCCGCCGGCACCTACGCGGTGCCCGCCGTGCAGCAGCTGTACGACGCGACGGTGGCTGCGGGAACGTCCGCCGATCACGCCCTCGACGCCGTCGAGCACTTCGAGGAGCAGAACCTGGCGTCGCTGCAGGCCGCCCGCACCCACACCACCCGAGCCGACCTGACCCTCATGTACACCAACCTGGAGCTGGCGTCGCACGCGCACATCGCCGCCTGCACCGTCGCCCTCCAGCACGCGGCCAGCCGCGCCTGACGCTGACGCTGACGCGGATCGCTGGGCCCTCGCGGCGAGCGGCG
>JAJZYI010000312.1 GCA_021798135.1 Actinomycetes bacterium
GTGCCGACGGTGCGCCGACGGTCGCCGTCAGGTCGAGTGCGGACCGGCTCCCGGCCGCCGGCGCGACCGCCAGGCTGACCGGGGTCGCCGCGGGAGCCGGGCCGGCCGGTCCGGTCTGGGCTGCGGATGCGGTCTGGGCTGCGGGTGCGGTCTGGGCTGCGGGAGCGGTCTGGGCTGTGGGTGCGGCACCGGTCAGGGTGGCACCTGCCGGGGCCATTGCCGGCCGTGCCGGGGTGGCGGCCCCGGCAGCCCTGACCCCGGTGCCGGCGAGGGCGGCCACGCCCAGCGCCACGGCGACGGCGACGGCGACGGTGGCGCCTCGGGGCCGGCGCCGCCATCCGTGTGGGCGCCACCGGACGCTCGTGGGCGCGTCGGACGCCGCCATGGACCGGGCCGGCACTGCGGCTCCCGCCCCGACCACGCCCTCGGCCATGGCCCTCTCGGTCTCGGCCGAGACCTGCTCGATGGCCCCGAGGGGGCCGACCTCCTCCATCTCGTCGATCGACAGCACCGGGACGAACCGGAAGAGCAGCATCAGCAGCAGCGGGATCGCCGCCACGCCGGCCAGGGTGATGGTGATCGACACCCAGGTGAAGTGGTAGGAGCCCCAGTGGCTGCCGATCAGCGGCTGGGTGACCGGCGGCAGCACGATGACGAGGCGCTTGATCCACAGGGCGATGACCACGCCGGTGGCGGCCACCGTCATGCCGGTCACCGTGCGGGTCCGCCTGATGGCGACCAGCACGATCGGCAGGATCTCCCCGGCGACGACGTAGAACCAGAACGCCGGGGCGTAGGCGCCCACCACGGTCTGGCGGATCCAGCCGCTCGTGATCCCGGTGTAGCCCTCGGAGAGCAGGTCGGCGAAGGTCAGGTAGGCGTAGACGAGCCCCAGGGCGGCCATCAGGTAGCCGAGGCGGACGAAGTGCCGCTGGGTGATGAAGCGCTGCAGCCGGTAGCCCCTGCGGAAGGCGGCCGCGGTGACCACCACCAGGGCGGTGCCCGAGTAGAGGGCGGCGATCACGAAGTACGGCGGGAACACCGTCTCCATCCAGCCGGGACGGCTCGTGACGGCGAACGCCCACGACAGCACCGAGTGGACCGACACCGCCAGCGGCACGATGAGCAGCGCCACGATGGTCAGCGCGCCGTGGAGCAGGCGGCGCTGGCGGGGGCTGCCGAGCCAGCCGAAGGAGAGGAACCGGTACAGGGCGTGGCGCAGGCCGCCCTCGGCCGAGCCCAGCACCCGCTGGACCACGGCCAGGTCCGGGATGAGCGGCAGGTAGAAGAAGATCATCGTGGCGACGCTGTAGGTGGCGATCGCCAGGAAGTCCCACACCAGCGGCGAGGACATGTTGGGGTAGGCCACGATGTTGAGGAACCGCTCGGGTCGGCCCAGGTGCGGGAAGATGAAGGCGCCGCCGATGAGGACGGTCACGAGCGCCATCCCCTCGGCCAGCCGGGTGAGCGGGGCGCGCCAGCTCTGGCCGGTGAGGCGGAGGATGGCGGAGATGACCGCCCCGCCGTAGCTGACGCCGATGAAGGTGATGACGTCGACGATGTAGACGGCCCAGAACGCCTGGTTGTCGTACCCTGCGGACCCCAGCCCGTGCTTGAGCTGGTAGCCCCACGCGGCGAAGCCGGCCAGCACCGCCAGGGTCAGCAGGGCGACACTGGCCTTCCACACCGGGCCGGGCTTCTCCAGCATGGGCCGCATCGCCGCGGTGCGCACGGCGGCCGACCACTCCCGGTCGGCAGCGTGGGTGTCGTGCCGTGGGCGGCCCCCGGCCGTCTCGATCTGCTGCTCG
The DNA here is from genome assembly GCA_021798135.1 of Actinomycetes bacterium. Taxonomy (GTDB): domain Bacteria; phylum Actinomycetota; class Acidimicrobiia; order Acidimicrobiales; family UBA8190; genus JAJZYI01. The sequence goes on from JAJZYI010000312.1 coordinate 1,809, forward strand.
GTCTCTTCCACTGTCGCCTCGACGTCTCCCGTTGGCCGAACCTGCACGCGTGCGTCGCGCTCCTGCATGTCCCCACCGCCTCCGCTCGCCCCCGGCACGGCGATCAGCTCGCGCTCGACGCGGCCGAGCTGCCCGGGTTGTCGGTGCCGGCGTCGGTGTCGAGGTCCTGGCCGTGGCCAAGGACGTACCAGACCCGCGGGTGGGTGTTCTGCTCCGGCTTGAAGGTCACCGCGTCGTTGTCGTAGAGGAACTTCGAGAGCTTCACGGTGGTGCCCATCGAGTTGACGGCGACGTCGGTCATGATGTCGGCGTTGTAGATGGCGCCCATCGGGCAGCCCGCCGCGCACTCGCTCATCAGCCCGTTGTTCAGGTTGCCCACGCAGAAGGTGCACTTGCCGACGGTGCCGAGCCGCTGCGGCACGGGGAACTGCGCGTCCGCCTGCATGCCGGTGACGGGGTACTGGACGCCGGAGCTCCAGTTGAAGTACCGGGCCTGGTAGGGGCAGGCCGCCATGCACATGCGGCACCCGATGCAGCGTGTCTGGTTCACGAGCACCACGCCCTGGTCCTGCCGGTAGGTGGCGTGGACCGGGCAGACGTGCAGGCACGGGGGGTTCTCGCACTGCATGCACGGTCGCGGCATGGGGTAGGTCTTCCCCACGCTGTCGGTCAGGGTGAAGACGTCGATCCACGTCTGGTCCGGGGTCAGCGAGTGCGCCTTCTGGCAGGCGGCCGTGCACGACTTGCAGCCGTTGCAGCTGCGCAGGTCGATGACCATGGCCCACTGGTGGGTCGGCGGGGCGGCGGTGTCGGCCATCGATGCCGCCGCGCTGCCGCTCACCGCACCGCCCTTGGTGGTGCCGTTGGCGGCCGGTCCGGTCGCGCCGGCCACGTGCTCCCGGTAGGTGAGGACCGCCCCCGCCACGGCGACCGCGCCCGCCCCGGCGCCGAGGAGGCGCAGGAACAGCCGCCGGCTCACCGACGGGTCGTGGTCGGCGCTGCCGGGGACCGGGCAGGCGTCGGTCGGGCAGGCGCCGTTCCCGCAGGCGGTGCTCGGCGCGCACCCGCCGCCGCACGACACGGCCGCCGGTGGCACGGGGGCGGCCGTGTCGACCTCCGGGCGCGCCGCGCCGGGCGGAACGGCTGGCCGGCTCACGGTGCTGCTCCCTCGGTGCCCGCCGAACCCGGAGCCGGCCGGGGCGTCGGGTCCCAGCGACGGATCAGGTGAAGGTGACATGGCCCTCCATCCAGCCGTTGGTGTTCATGGCACCGGCCATGCCCGACGCCCCGCTCCCGCACGGAGCCGCGCACAGCCACCGGAACGTCCCCTTCCTCGTCACCCGGAAGGTGAAGGTCACCGTCACCGGGCGGCTGCTCGACGGGGCCGCAGGGATCGGGACGTTGACCAGGAGCCCGGGGATCGTGAAGGTGTGGGACACCTGGTCGTTCGGGATGCTGCGGACCGCCTTGCCGTCGACCAGCTCGGTGCCGCCCGTCGCGACGCCGAAGGTGGGATCCGCGCCCCACACCTGGCCCCACGGGGAGGCGGGCGGGAGCGGCGCCGTGCCGTCGTCGTGGTTGACGACGGTCAGCACCACCGTGGCGCCGGCCGGCGCGCTGAAGCCGTCGGGCGTGTACCGGGGCCACCCGGGCTTGCCGTCCATCTTGCCGGTCTCGATCGTCAGGGTGCGGTGGACGACGACCGTGCCGGCGTCCAGGCCCGAGGCCGGTGCGGCGCCGTTCGAGGCCACCGGGGAGGAGCACGCAGCAAGGATGGCGGCCAGGAGCGCGGCAGCGGCCAGCTGCCGGTGGGCCCCAAGGAGCAGCCACGCGAAGAGGGGGATGCAGCCGAGCCGGACGGCGGTCACGGCGTTCGGCAGGGTCAGGATGCGGTCCTCCCCGGCCGGTTCACCCTGCACCGACC
>JAJZYI010000313.1 GCA_021798135.1 Actinomycetes bacterium
TCGCCGCCGCCACCGGACGCCCGGTCGCCGCCGTCGGGCAGGGTGCCGACGCCTACCGCGAGGCGGTGCGCGGCGCGCTGGCCAGCGCCGGGTTGCCCCAGGACGACGGCGGCGACGGCGGCCCGGCCGGCCCGGCCGGCACGAGCGGGGCCGGGCGATGACCGAGCCGACGCCCGTCGTCCCCCTCGGCGCCGAGCCCGAGGCCGTCGCCGACCGCCTGGTGGCGCCGTCGGTGCCGGTGACCGAGCCCGTCAGGCGCCGGCTGCGCGACGCGTGCGCGGTCGTCGACGACGACGCCTCGTCGCTGGCCGAGGCCGGGCGCGACTGGTGGCCCATCGCGGTCCGATGGGCGCTGCGCGGCCAGGTCCCGGCGCGACCGGCCGTGGTCTGCCGGCCGGCGGACGCCGACCAGGTCGCCGCGGTGCTGGCCGTCTGCCACGACGCCCGCGTGCCGGTCACCGCGGCCGGTGGCCGCTCCGGGGTGTGCGGCGCCAGCGTCCCCGCCTTCGGGGGCGTGGCGCTCGACCTGTGCGGCCTGGCCGGCGTCACCGACGTGGACGACCGCTCCCTGCTCGCCCAGGTGGCGGCCGGGACGTTCGGCCCCGACCTGGAGTCGGCGCTCGCCACCCGGGGCCTCACCGCCGGGCACTGGCCGCAGTCGATGGCGCTGTCGACCGTCGGCGGCTGGGTGGCCTGCCGCGGTGCGGGCCAGTACTCCACCCGCTACGGCAAGATCGAGGACATGGTCGCCGGGCTCGACGTGGTCCTGGCCGACGGCCGGCGCCTGCGCACCGGCGGCGCCGCTCCCCGCGCCGCCGTCGGCCCCGACCTGACGCAGGTGTTCGTGGGCTCCGAGGGGACGCTGGGCGTCGTGACCGGCGTGCTGCTGCGCGTCCACCCGCGCCCCGCGGCGGCGGGACGGCGCGCCTACCGGTTCGCGTCGTTCGACGACGGGCTCGAGGCGTGCCGCCGCGTGCTGCGCGCCGGCGCCACCCCCGCCGTGCTCCGCCTGTACGACCCCGTGGAGGCCGAGCGCAGCTTCGCCGTGGGCGACGCGGCCGTGCTGGTGGTGCTCGACGAGGCCGAGCCAGGGATCCTGCAGGCCACCCTGGCCGCCGTCGACGCCGCCGCTGCCGCCACCGGCGGCACCGCCGACGACGAGGCCCTGGTCGACCGCTGGCTGGCCCACCGCAACGACGTGTCGGCGCTGGCGCCGCTGTACCGCGCTGGGATCGTGGTCGACACCGTGGAGGTGGCGGCCCGGTGGTCGGCGCTCCCGGCGCTCTACCGCGACTGCCTGGCCGCGCTGCGGGCGATCGGCGGGACCCTGGTCGCCTCGGCGCACCAGTCCCACGCCTACGCCGACGGCGCGTGCCTCTACTTCACCTTCGCCGGGCGCGAACCGGCGGGCGGTGGCGAGCCGGTCGCCGGGCCCGGCGGCGGCGCCCACGCCGGGACGGTTGCGGACGCGCCCGGCCGCGGCCGCCGGCCGGACGACGATCCCGACGCGTGGGCCGAGGCGTACTACGCGGCGGCCTGGGACGCGGTGACGGGCGTGGTCGCGGCGTCGGGCGCCGCCATCAGCCACCACCACGGCGTCGGGCTGAACCGGGCGAGGTTCGTGGCGGGGGCGCCGGGCACCGACCTGGGCGTGCTCCAGGCGCTGAAGGACGCGCTGGACCCGACCGGCATCCTCAACCCGGGCAAGATGGGGCTCATGTCGCCGTTCGGCGAGGTCCTCGCCCCCGCTCCCGCCACCGCGTCCGTCGCCGCGGCGCGCGCCGCAGCCGGCCCGCCAGGCCCGTCACGAGGAGGTCGCCCGTGAGCATCCTGGTGGTCGACGTCGGGACGTCCCAGGTGCGCGCCAGCGTGGTGCGCGCCGACGCGACGGTGGGAGCGGTGGAGCGCGTGCCGCTGCCGCCGTCGTCGCCGGCACCCGGCCTGGTGGAGGTCGACGCGGCGGCGATGGCCGTCGCCGTCCGCGACTGTGCCGGTGCCGCGCTCGCCGCCGGCGGGCCCGTGGAGGCGGTGGGCGTGGCGAACCAGCGGGCCACCACCGTGGTGTGGGACCGGGCGACCGGCGAGCCGGTGGCACCGGCGCTCAGCTGGCAGGACCTCCGGACCGTCGGCACGTGCCTGGAGCTCCAGGCAGCGGGCGTGCGCCTCGGCCCGACCGAGTCGGCCACCAAGGTCGCGGCCATCCTGGACGCCGTCGACCCGGACCGGCGCCGGGACCTGTGCTTCGGCACCGTCGACTCGTGGGTGGCGTGGGTCCTGTCGGCCGGCGAGCTGCACGTCACCGACGCCACCAACGCCGGCGTGACCGGCCTGGTGACCCGCGACGGCAGCGCCTGGGACCCGGCGGTGCTGGACGTCCTGCGGGTCCCGGCCGGCATGCTCCCGGCCATCGTCGACTCCACGGGCGTCCTGGGCCCCGCCACCGCCCTGCCCGGAGCGCCGCCGATCGCCGGGCTGTGCGGCGACCAGCAGGCGTCGCTCGTCGGGCAGGGCTGCACGGTGCCGGGCATGGCGAAGGCCACCTTCGGCACCGGCGCCATGCTCGACTGCTGCGTCGGCACCGCCCGGCCCGCCTTCGGGCGCCAGGGCCCGAGCGGCACCATCCCCGTCGTGGCGTGGCGGCGCGCCGGCCGGGTGACCTGGGGCGTCGAGGCGCTCATGCTGACCGCCGGCACGTGCGTGGAGTGGCTGTGCGACGACCTGGGACTGATCCCCGACCCTGCCGCCTCGGACGAGCTGGCGGCGTCGTGCGCCGATCCCGGCGACGTCTGGTTCGTGCCGGCGCTGCTCGGCCTCGGCACCCCCGTGTGGGACTACGGCGCCCGCGGGACGCTGCTCGGCCTGACCCGGGGCACGGGCAGGGCCGAGGTCGTGCACGCCGTCCTCCGGGGCATCGCGCACCGCGGCGCCGACCTGCTCCAGGCGGCCGAGGCGGACACCGGGCTCGCGCCCGAGACGCTGCGGGTCGACGGGGCGATGTCGGCCAACCGGACGTTCGTGCAGGCGCTGGCGGACGCCACCGGCCGGCCCGTGGAGGTGTCTCGCGAGCTCGAGGCGACGTCCCTGGGGGCCGCCTTCCTCGCCGGCATGGCCGTCGGCACGTGGGCCGACGAGGCCGACGTGGCGGCGGCGTGGCAGCCGGGGCGGGTCGTGGAGCCTGCCGTGGACGACGCGACCCGAACCTCGCTGCGGGCCCGGTGGCTCCAGGCGCGCCAGCGGGCCGAGCGCACCATCCCCGAGCTGTCGGACCTGTCGTTCTGACGGTCAGCCGGCGCCCCGGCGCCACCCCGAAGCGTCGCGCCGCGCCAGGGGGACGTCCGGCGCTCGCCCGAGCCGGCGGGGACGTCCGGCGGCTGCCGGCCGCGGCGCCGCCGCTCCGGGAGCCCCCCAGCCCGCTACCCGGCGAGCGCGGCGCGGGCCTCGACGACGGGGGCGCTGCGCTGCACGAGCGGGCGCACCGTCATGAGCTGGCGGGGCCTGCCGAACCCGACGGCCCCCGTGACGGCACCGCCGCGGGCGTAGACGGCGACGAAGCGCCGCTCGCCCAGGTCACCGTCGACCACCTCCACGTCGTCGTCGGCGGCCGGGAAGCCGATGACCTGGATCTTCACGTCGTACTGGTCCGACCACACGTAGGGCACGGGGTCGAATGCCGCCGCCGCGGCACGACCGGCGAGCAGGCTCCGGGC
>JAJZYI010000023.1 GCA_021798135.1 Actinomycetes bacterium
CATCGTCGCCGTCGCCGCCACCCCCACCGGCTACCTCGAGGTCGGCGCCGACGGCGCCGTGTTCGCCTACGGCACCGCCTACCTCGGCGGCGCCAACACCCTCCCCGGCGGACCCGGCACCACGGTGGCAGGCGTGGCGACGACCGCGTCGTAGGACGGACCGACACCGCAGCGGCGACGACCGCGTCGTGCGGCCCCCGGGCCGCCGGGCCGCCGGGCCTCCGGTGCACACGATCCCGACCCGTCCAGGCGGGGCCAGCCGGCCCAGGGCTGGTGGCCGCCGGGCCTCGCGCCACGGCCTAGGCTGGGCCCGGTCCTTGAACGACTCCCACCTGGTCCCAGGCCCCGGGCGGTCCCGGGAGGGTCGGCCACCGACAGGAGATGCACCGGTCGACGGCCTCGACCGGACCGGTCCTGGCCAGTGGCTCGTGGGGTCTTCGGGGACACGAAGTTCCGGGGAGTGGCGCAGTGGTAGCGCACCTGCTTTGGGTGCAGGAGGTCGGGGGTTCAAGTCCCCCCTCCCCGACCAGGTCCACGGCACCGGCGCGCCCCGTGCCACGGGCTGCGGGTCGGCGCCCGCACGAGTCGCGGTCGCGGCGGCCGCAGCGCCCACCGGGCCGCCGGTGCCGCGCCGGCGGCGGCCTGCAGGTGTCGTGCTGGCTACGGCGCTGCCGGTGTCGTGCCCGCGGCGGCCTGCAGGTGCTCGACCAGCAGGCGCTTGGCCAGCTTGCCGGTGGGGAGCCGGGGCAGCGGGACGTCGAGGTGGACGCGCCGGGGGCACTTGAAGTGCGCCAGGCCCGCCCGGCAGTGCTCGAGCAGCTCGCGCTCGAGCTCGGGGCCGGCCCGCTCGGGGTGCACGGGCTCGACGGCGGCGACGACCTGCTGGCCCATCTCGGGGTCGGGCAGGCCGACCACGGCGACGTCGGCCACCTCCGGGTGCAGCGTCAGCACGTCCTCCACCTCGCGGGGGTAGACGTTGACGCCGCCGGTGATGATCAGGTTGGTGCGGCGGTCGCTCAGGTACAGGTAGCCCTCGGCGTCGACGTGGCCGAGGTCGCCCAGGGTGCTCCAGCCCCTGTCGTTGAAGGCCTCGCTGGTCTTCACCGGGTCGTTGTGGTACTCGAACGGCGGGGTGCCGCCGAAGTAGACGGTGCCGACCTCGCCCGGCGGCAGCTCCTCGCCCTCCTCCCCCACGACGTGCAGCTCGCCGAACACGGCACGGCCGACGGACCCGGCGTGCGCCAGCCACTCCTGCGGCCCGATGGCGCAAAGGCCGTTCACCTCGCTGCCGGCGTAGTACTCGTGGACGATCGGCCCCCACCAGTCGATCATCTGGCGCTTCACCTCGACCGGGCAGGGCGCGGCGGCGTGGATGACGGCCCGCAGGCTGCTCGTGTCGGCCGCCCGGCGCTGCGCCTCGGGGAGCTTGAGCAGGCGGACGAACATGGTGGGGACCATCTGGACGTGCGTGACGCGGTGGCGCTCCACGAGGGCCAGCAGCTCGGCGGCGTCGAAGCGCTCCATCACCACGACGGTGCCGCCGATGCGGTGGACCCCCATGCTCCAGCCGAGGGGCGCAGCGTGGTAGAGCGGCGCCGGGCACAGGTAGACGGACCGCTCGTCGAAGCCGTAGGCCAGGGCCATGAGCCGGTCGAGCATGGACCGGGCACCGAAGGGAGCGCCCGTCACCGCCCGCTTGATGCCCTTGGGCCGGCCCGTCGTCCCCGACGAGTAGAACATCACCGACCCGTCCAGCTCCGGCGATGCCGCGGGGTCGGCACCGGCCGCGGCGACGTCGAGGTCCTCGGCGCCGGGCATCGCTGCGGCGACGTCGGGCCACGCAGGGGCCACGGGCGCCGGCTGCGCGCGGGGCGGCGTCCCGGTGGCCGGCACGGCGCCGGGCGGGGCGCGCAGCACGAGCGTCACCGCCGGGGCGCTCAGGGCACGGGCCGCGGCGGCGGCCAGGTCCGCCAGGGTGTCGGTCGCCACCAGGGCCTGAGCGCCGGCGTCGGCGACGATGAACCGGACCTCGTCGGCGGTCAGGTGCCAGTTGACCGGCACGTAGTGCAGACCGGCGCGCTGCGCCGCCCACGCCACCTCGAAGTACCGGGCGGTGTTCTGCAGCAGGATGGCGATCGTGGCACCGGGGGCGACGCCGCGCTCGGCCAGGGCGGCGGCCAGCCGCCGGGACCGCCGGTCGAGCTGGTCGTAGGTGACGACGTCGCCGCTCGAGGCCTGGACGATCGCCGGCCTCCCCGGGTCGATGGCGGCGTGGACGCCCGGGTGCAGGACGTCCGCCGTCGTGACGTCGACACCGGCACCCCCGCCGACCTCGCCAGCCCCCCTGACCTCGCCAGCCCCGTCGTCGCCGGCAGCGCTCACCGCCGGCGCTGGCGGGCGACCGGTGGCGCTCCCCCCGCCGGCGGGTCCGTCGCCCCGGCCGCCTTGCGTGCTCACCGGCCCACCGTCGCAGCCCGGTGGCGTGCCAGGCGGCGGCGCATCATGGCGCGCCGCTCCTGGAGCTCCCTGACCGTGAACCCGGGCGCGTCGTCGGCCAGGCCGAGCGAGGCCCGCACCGCGCTCAGGTCGACGGCGGGCGGCGCGCCGTGCGCCAGCCCGAGCTCCCGGGCGATGGCGGCGCCGTGGCGCTCGTGGAACCACGCGACCAGGGCGGCGATCTCGCCGAGGATGTCGAGCTCGGGCGCCATCACGGCCAGGGCCCCGTCGAGGAACAGCAGGTCCTTCACGAACAGCATCAGCGCCTTCGGCAGCCGGGCGCCGTAGGCGAGCAGCGCGGAGGCGAGCGCCCGCACCTCGGCGGTCAGCTCCTCGATGTCCATGGCGGCCGGGTCGATCGGCGGGCGGTCGAGCCCCAGGTCGGCGATGACCGAGGGCACGTCCACTTCCGCCGGCAGGGCCCCGAGGTCGCGCATGGCCCCGACCTGGCCGGGCACGTCGTTGCCGGTGGCGGCCACCACCAGGCGAAGCAGGGCGAGGCGCTGGACGGGGCCGAGACGGCCGGTGATGCCGAAGTCGAGCAGCACCACCCGCCCGTCGGGCGCCACCAACAGGTTGCCGCCGTGGAGGTCGCCGTGGAAGACCCCGGCCAGCATGGCCCCCTCGAGCAGGGAGCGCAGGGCGCTGCGCAGCGCCTCGGCCGTGTCGACGCCGGCGGCGCGCATGGTCACCGTGTCGCCCCACGCGTAGCCCGACAGGCGCTCCATCACCAGGACCCGCCGAGTCACCAGCTCCGGATGCGGCCGGGGCACGACGAGGGCCCGCTGGCCGAGCCCGCGGAGCACGGCGGCGACGTCGAGCATGTTCTGGGCCTCGAGCCGGAAGTCGAGCTCCTCCGCGATCGTCTCAGCGAACACCTCCACCAGGGCGGACGGGTTCGCCAGGGCGGCGACGGGGATCCGCCCGGTGAGCAGCTCGGCCAGCCAGCTCATGACGGCCACGTCGCGCCGGACGAGGCGGTCGATGCCCGGGCGCTGCACCTTCACGACCACCGGCGTGCCGTCGCGCAGCTCGGCCGCGTGCACCTGGGCGATCGACGCGGCGGCCAGCGGCACCGGGTCGAAGGACCGGAACGTGACCGCCAGCGCCCCACCCAGCTCCGCCTCGACGGTGCGGCGCACGACGGCGAACGGCTCGGCCGGCACGCGGTCGCGACACTGGTGGAACTCGGCCACCAGCTCGGCGGGGAACAGGCCCTCGCCGGCGGACAGGATCTGACCGAGCTTGATGTAGGTGGGGCCGAGACGCTCGAACGCCCGGCGCACCCGGCGGGCGGCACCGGCCCGCGACGCCACACGGCCGCGCCGCCGCTCCCCCAGCCACCAGCCGGCGACGGCCAGGCCGAGATGCGCGGCTGTGGTGGCCAGCCGTGGCGCCGGGGGCACGCGGCGGTGGCGGACGAGGTCGGGGACCGAGGCCGCCGTGCGCGAGCGCAGCGCGTCGATGCCCTGCTGCCACGTGCCCGGCTCCGCCGCCCACGGTCCGGTGCCTGCGTGGTCCCGGCCAAGCCGGCCACCGGCGCCGACGCCAGCGGGAGCGGTGCCGGCGCCGTTCCCGCCGCCGGGCGCGGGCGCCCGGCGCTCGAAGGCGGGTTCCTGCGGCACGGCCACACCGTGACGCTACCGGTAGCGGGCCCGCCGGGCACGCGGGCTCGGCGTCTCCCGGTGCGGCGCCCGCGTCCGCAGGCACGGTCGCGCCGGCGGCGCCTGCCGCCCCTCGTCCACCCCCGCCTCCGTCGCGCCGGGCAGCGGGTAACCTGGCGGCCGTCGCGGGCGTAGCTCAATGGCAGAGCCCCAGCCTTCCAAGCTGGTCATGCGGGTTCGATTCCCGTCGCCCGCTCTCGGACGGCACCGCCGGTCCAACCGGGTGCAGCCGGCTCACCGCCCGGCTGCTGTCGTTCACGGAACGACGAGCCCCTCGTCCACCCCCGTGACGAGGACGGAGCCGGCCCCGTGGCGAGCAGCCGGCCTCATCCGTCGTCCTGGTCGGAGCCTGTCCGAACCTCTCGGTCGACCTCGGCCTGTTCGCGGCGTCCTCTGGCACGGCTGCGCCTGAGCGCCGCCTCTGCTCGGTCCAGGCGTCGGGACGTCCGTTCGACAGCCTCCCGTCCGAGCCTGATGGTGTCGTCCACGGAGCGGAGCATGCCAGGGAGGCCGGCTCTGAGCTGCTGCGCGCGCTCGTCGAACGTCGCCTGTCGGGCGTCGAGCGCCGCTTCACGACGGTCGGCAGTCACCTCCCGCTCGTCGGCGCTACGGTCCCGCTCGTCGGCGCTACGGTCCCGCTCGTCGGCGCTACGGTCCCGCTCGTCGGCGCTACGGTCCCGCTCGTCGGCGGTACGGTCCCGCTCGCGTCCATCTTCACGCGAGGTGAGTCGCCGGATCGGGCTGGGTACCCGTTGCACTGCAGTAGAGCATAGGTTCCGCACGAGGCACCCGGACGTGCGGCACCTGCGTTGCCCGGCAGCGCACCGCAGTCGGGTCCACCGTCGACCCGCGGCGACTGGCCGGTATCGCCGGTCGCCAAGCGGCCGAGCGACCTGCGAGCCGGGCCGCCCCACCGGCCCGGCGACGGGTGATGGCGTGCGAGGAGAGGGCGCCATCCCGCGGGGCTCGCTGCTCGGTCGCCGGCGTCGCCGGGTCGGCGAGCCCCCCGTGCACCCGGGTGGCGAGGACGAGGGCGACCCGAGGTCTGCCGGGGATGTGCGAGCCCCCGTGGACCCCCGTCGCGAGGAGGTGGGCGCCTGGCGGCGAGCCGGGCTCCGGCATCCTGGTGTCCGTCGAGCCCGAGCCCCGTGGCACGTCGACGGGGTGACCGCTTGCCGCCGCCCACCAGAGACGAAGGCGAGGCATGCCCGCACGTCGTCCTCGGCGAGCGTCGGGTGCTCGCCGCGCAGCACGTCGACCGTCATGCCGTCGGCCAGAAGCCGCGCACCGGCGCCACCCACCGGGCCGGGCACCAAGCCCGGACCGGGGACCCGCGCCCGGAGACCCACGCCCGAGGACCCGAGCCCGGAGACCGCGCCCGGAGACCGCGCCCGGCAGGTGTTGCACGTATCTACGTATGTCCGTACAATAGGTCCGTGACACCGATCGACTTCGTGGTCTCCCTGGCGCTGATCTCGATCGCCGCGGGCGTCCTCGGGTCGCTGGTGGGCCTCGGCGGCGGCGTGGTGATCGTCCCGGTCCTCACGATCCTGTACCACGTGGACATCCGCCTGGCCATCGGCGCCAGCATCGTCTCGGTGATCGCCACCTCGAGCGGTGCAGCCGCCGCGTACGTCCGAGAACGGATGACCAACCTGCGGGCCGGGATGTTCCTGGAGGTCGCCACGACGACGGGTGCGGTGAGCGGCGCGTACCTCACCACGGTGCTCCCGACCCGGTTCCTGTTCATCCTGTTCGGGGTCGTGCTCGCCTACTCCTCCTTCGCCACCTACCAGCGGCGGCACAAGGACCAGCCCCTCACGGTGTCGAACGACCGGATCGCCAACTACTTCAACCTGCACGGCTCCTACTACGACCCGGCCGAGCAGCGGGAGATCTCCTACAAGGTCGTGGGCACCAAGCTGGGGCTGGGGCTCATGTACGTCGCCGGGCTGGTCAGCGCCCTGCTGGGCATCGGGTCCGGTGCCCTGAAGGTCCCGGCCATGGACAGCGCCATGCACCTGCCGATGAAGGTGTCCTCGGCCACCAGCAACTTCATGATCGGGGTCACCGCCGCCGCGAGCGCCGGCGTCTACTTCATCCGCGGCCAGATCGACCCCATCATCGCCGCCCCCGTCGCAGCCGGCGTCCTCCTCGGGGCGACCTTCGGCGCCCGGGTCCTCGGCCGCATCGCGAGCAAGACGGTCCGCCTCGTCTTCGTCGTCGTCCTGGTCGCCATCTCCCTCGAGATGCTGCAGAAGGGTCTGCTGCCGTGACCGACTCGAACCGGCCGAAGGACACGACCGAGCCGCGCCCTGCCGAGGATGCGGCCACCGCCGGCCTCGGCGGGTCGGGCCACCGGCGCGACCTGAGCCCGGACGAGGTCGCCCGGATGGAGGAGAAGGTCCGCAAGGTCGAGATCGCCATCAGCCTGGTGCTGCGGATCGGCGTCGTGGTGAGCGTGCTCGTCGTGGCCGTCGGGCTCGGGCTCATGTTCGCCCACCACAGCGAGTACCTGCCGATCACCGGGCACTTCTCGTACCACGAGCTCACCTCCAAGGGCACGCACTTCCCCCACTCGTTCTCGTCGCTGTGGCACTCCATCGCCATGGGCGAGGGGCAGGGGATCATCGTCCTCGGCGTCCTCATCCTCATCCTGACCCCGGTGCTGCGGGTGGCCGTCGGCGTGCTGTCCTTCATCTACGAGAAGGACCCCCCGATGGCCATCGTCACCCTCTACGTCCTGGTCGTGCTGGTCGGCTCCTTCTTCCTCGCCAAGGGGTGACGCGGTGGTGGCCGCGCTCGACCGGTCGAGCCCGTTGCCGCTGTGGGCCCAGATCGCCGACGACCTCCGGCGCCGCCTGCTGGGCGGGGAGCTGCGCGACCGCTTCCCCACCGACGAGGAGCTGACCCGGGACTACGAGGTCAGCCGCCAGACGGTGCGCGAGGCCGTTCGCCAGCTCACCGCCGAGGGCCTGGTGGTGCGCCAGCGCGGACGCGGGACGTCCGTCGCCCGGCCCGTGCTCGAGCAGCCCCTCCACTCGCTCTACAGCCTGGCGTCGGCCGTGCGTGCCCGGGGCATCGACGAGCGCAGCACCGTGCTCGCCGCCGAGCGGCGCCCCGCCACCCCCGACGTCGCCGAGCCGCTCGGCCTGGAGCCCGGCGACGACCTGGTGTTCGTCGAACGGCTCCGGTTCGCCGGCACCGAGCCCATCGCCTGGGACCGGTCCTGGCTGCCGGCCGACCGCGCCGGCGCGCTGCTCGACGCCGACCTGTCCACCGGCGGCCTGTACGACGCCCTCGCCACGCGCTGCTCCCTGCACGTCACCGGCGGCTGGGAGCGCATCAGGCCCGTCGTGGCCAGCGCCGAGCAGCGGCGGCTGCTGCGGATGCCGGCCACGATGGCGGCGTTCGCCATCGAACGGCTCGTCCTGGCCGGGGGCACCCCGGTCGAGTGGCGCAACAGCCTCATCCGCGGCGACCGCTACTCGCTGGTCGCCCACTGGCCCGCCGGCGCGCAGCCGGTGCCCGAGCCTCCGGCCTGACGGCGGACGCCTCCCGCGGCCGGCCGATCGGGCCCGGCACGGCGCGGTAGCCCGGCACGGCGCGACCGGCGCCGGCCGACGGGCATCGGCCATCGGGACCGGCAGAACGCTGCACGGCACGGCGACCCGGGACGCCGCTGCCGGCGTCGACCCTCAGGCGACGCGCAGGTGCTCCACCAGGAACGCCGTCTGGTCGGCCACCGCCGCCTCGAACGGCTCGCCGACGTACACGTCGAAGTGGCCCACCGGGTACCGGCGGACGGTCGCCCGCGGGCAGGTTGCCGCGTACCGCAGGGCGCTGCCGGCCGGCGCCACGCTGTCGCGGTCGCACACGCAGAACAGCACCGGGCAGGCGATCCGCCGGGCGTCGCGGCCGGGCCGGTAGCGGGGCAGGGTGAGCGCCAGGCGAGCCGCCACCGTCTCGTCGAGCTCCAGGCCCGGCGGGACCAGGGCCCGGTAGCCCTCCACGACGTCGGGAGCGGTCATGAGCGCGGTGTCGCCCGGGGAGCCGACCAGGGCGACCCGCCGCGGCGCTCGGCCCGTCCACGCCCGCAGCTGGTCGTCCAGTGCCGCAGCGAGCAGGCGTGCCGACGTGGCCGGCGGGACACGCCGCAGTGACGCCGGGCCGTCGGTGAACGGGCACTGTGCCACCACCGCGGCGAGCCCCGGGGTGCGGGCCGCCGTGGCCAGCACGTGGCCGCCGGAGAACGAGGTCCCCCACAGCGCCACGCGCTCGGCGTCGACCCCGGGCAGCTGGCGGGCGAACGAGACCGCCGCCGACCAGTCCTGGAGCTGGCGCCCGATGTCGAGCAGCTGGCGGGGCTCGCCGGTGCTGGCCCCGAAGTGGCGGTAGTCGAAGACCAGGGCGGCGATCCCCGCGGCGGCGAACCGCTCGGCGTAGGCGTCCAGGCGCATCTCCTTGACGGCCCCCAGGCCGTGGGCCATGACCACGACCGGGTCGGCCCCGCCACCGGCCCGGCCCGCCCGAGACGGTGGCGGCCGGTACAGCCATGCCGCGCACCGCTCCCCGTCGGACGGGATCTCCACGTCCTCGCGTGCTGCCCCCGCGCTCACGGGGCACCACGGTAGCGGTCCCGGCCGGGGGTCGGCGGGGACGGCGACCGGACGGGAGGGCGGCCACGACCTGGGCGGGTCCGCCCGAACCGGCCGGGACGGCCACCGCCGGAGCAGGCCGCCCGGGCCGGACGCCGCCACGGCGTCGGTAGCATGCGCCCGTGCCGGAACCCCGCGCCTACCGCCAGCTCCGCTTCACGCCGCCGCCGGGCGCCACCGAGATCCTGCTCGTCCGCCACGGCGAGTCCCAGCCGGCGGTCGACGGCGCGCCGTTCGAGCTGCTCGACGGCCGCGGCGACCCCGACCTCTCCGACCAGGGCCGCCGCCAGGCCGAGCTGGTGTGCGACCGGCTCACCGGCTACGGGATCGACGCCGTCTACACGAGCACGCTGCGACGCACCGCGCAGACCGCCGCGCCCCTCCTCGCCCGCCTCGGCGTGCGCGCCACCAGCGACCCGGACCTGTGCGAGGTGTTCCTCGGGGAGTGGGAGGGCGGCCTGTACCGCAAGATGGTGGCCACCCGCGACCCGCTCGCCCTGAGGATGCTGGCCGAGGAGCGCTTCGACGTGATCCCGGGAGCGGAGCCGGCCGAGGCGTTCGCCGCCCGCGTGCGGGCGGCGGTGCAGCGCATCGCCGACGCCAACCCGGACCGGCGCGTCGCCGTCTTCGCTCACGGCGGCACCATCGGCCAGGCGCTGGCGCTCGCGACCGGCAGCCGCCCGTTCGCCTTCGTCGGCGGGGACAACGGGTCCATCTCGCACCTGGTGGTCTGGCGTGACCGGTGGGTCCTGCGCCGGTTCAACGACACCGCCCACCTGGAGCGGGCGGCGGCCGAAGCCTGAGGCCGGGCCGCCGGCATCCCCGGCGAACCGCCCCCCGTCCGACCGGACCGAACCGGCCCCTGTTCAACCAAACGGTTGACGGGGACGGCACGGCGGCGGCATCATGGCCCGAGCCGGCGGGCCGAGGCCAGGGAGGGGCACGTGGCGATCACCCGCGACGTCGGCGCCGACGAGGACGCCGTCATCGAGGAACTGCACCGGCGCGGCATGACCGACGGCCTGCCCGTCGTCGTCCCGACGCCCGAGCGGGTGGCCCGCTTCGTGGGGGCTACCGGCATGCCTGCCGACCACCTGGTGGCGATCGTGCCGCCGATGGCCGGGGACGCCACCGTCGAGGTGATCGCGTCCAACGCGGTGATGGCCGGCTGCACGCCCGACCTCGCCCCGGTGGTGGTCGCCGGCGTGCGGGCCATGTGCCGCGACGAGTTCAACCTGTTCGGGGTGCGGACCTCCAACCACCCGGCCACGCCGATGTTCATCGTCGGCGGCCCGGTGGTGGAGCGGTGCGGGTTCAACGCCGGCACCAACCTGTTCGGGCCGGGGTCGCGGGCCAACGCCACCGTGGGGCGGGCCCTCAACCTGATCGTCCAGAACGTCGGCGGCGCAGCGCCAGGGCTGGTGGACCAGTCCGTCATGGGCCACCCCGGCCGCTACACCTACTGCATCGCCGAGGACCCGGCATCGCCCTGGCCGCTGCTGCACACCGTCGCCGGGCTCGCACCGGGCGCCAGCGCCGTCACGTGCTTCGCCGGCGACGCGCCGACCGCCGTCATCGACTACGCCAGCGTCGAGCCGGGCGACCTCGCCGAGGCGTTCGCCTTCGGCGTGGCCAACGTGTGGCGGAACCCCTTCTACGCCATGAGCGAGATCGTCCTCGTCGCCGGCATCGCCCACGCCAAGGTGCTGGTGAAGGACGGCTGGGACCGCGCCGAGGTCCTGCGGCAGGTCGGCGAGCGCGCCCGGCGGCAGTGCGGCGAGCTGCCGCTCGACGCGGCCGGGCACCGCTACGAGGCCGGCCTGCACCTGGTGTGCGCGGGCGGGCCGTGGGGCCAGTACTCGGCCCTGGTGAACGGGTGGGTCGGGCCGGGTCCCGGCAGCACCATGACGACCGAGGAGGTCGGATGACGACGACGGCAGCAACCGAGACGACGGAGCTGGCCAGCAGCGACGACGCGGAGGGCGGGTGCCCGGTGGTGCTCCCCGTCGGCCGCCAGGGCCGCCAGGAGGTCTCGCCGGTGGCGCCGCTGGGCAGCCTCGGCAGCGCGTCGCTGACGGTCCTCGACATCTCCAAGGTGCGTTCCGACGTGTTCGCCGACGCCATCGAGGCCGGGCTGCGCGCGGCGGGCTGCAGCACCGTCGACCGGGGGGTGGCACCCCCCTCCCAGCGCCTGGCCGACGACGAGCTCGCCGCCATCGGGAGCGCCCACGACGGCGCCGTGCTGGCCCTGGCCGATTGCGGCACGTGCACGTCGTGGACCATGTTCGACGCCATCGAGCTGCACCGCAACGGCTGCCGGGCCGTCCTCGTGACCACCACGGCGCTCCGCCCCACCGTCGACGCCCTGGCGCCGAGGCTCGGCATGGCCGACCTGCCCGTGGTGGAGGTCGCGCTGCCCAACCGCGAGCAGACGGCCGACGAGATCCACCGCACCGCGTCGGCGGCCGTCCCCGCCATCGTCGCCGCCCTCACCGCCTGACGGCACGCCGGCTGGGCCACCCACGACCCGGGCCACGTCGGCGCGGGCGCAGCTCCGGCGCCGACCACGCTGCGCCGACCACCCGGCGCCGACCACCCGGCGCCGACCACGCTGCGCCGACCACCCGACACCCACCACGCTGCGCCGACGACGAGGTCACGAGCGGTGCGACCGACCGACCCCTGGCTACACTCACCCGGGTGTCTGCACACCCGGGCCACCGTTCACCCTCGCCGATGCTCGAGCACCTCGACGACGTCCTGCAGTCCGTGCTGCCCGACGGCGAGTACGCCAAGCTCACGCGGTTCGACGAGGCAGTGGCTGCGACGACCGACCGGGGTGACTTCCACCGGTGCCTGCACTGTGCGCGGTGGGCCGTCGACCTGGCGGACAGCTTGGGCGACGACCACGCCCGCCACGTGGCCGACGCCCTGCGCACGTGGGTCGAGGAGGTGCGCGACACCGCCTACGCGGTCGAGTTCGGCGTCATGACGCCCGGCCGGACGGTGACGGACCTGGAGCTGGCCTGGGTCGACCGGGCGATCAGCACCGCCGAGCAGGTCGCCGCCAAGGTCGGCTGGGCTGCCGTTCCCTGGGAGCAGCTGGTCGAGGAGCTGGTGGCGATGGAGCCGGGCGGCTCCTGAGCCGCGAGCGGGCGGCCCCGCCAGCGACCGGGCGCACGGCACCACGACGAGAGGATCGGCCGATGCAGGGCAGCACCGTCGTCATCACCGGGGCCAGCTCCGGCATCGGCAAGCACACGGCCATCGGGCTGGCCGCGCTGGGCGCCAGGACCGTGCTCGCCTGCCGCGACCGCGCCAGGGCCGAGGCCGCCGCGGCCGAGATCCGGGCCGCGGCGGGTGGCGGCGCCGGGCCGGTCGAGCTGGTCGACCTCGACCTGGCCGACCTCCTGTCGGTGCGCGACTGCGCCGCCACGCTCCTCGGCCGCTGCGAGCGGATCGACGTGCTCGTGAACAACGCCGGCGGCGTGTGGACGCCGCGGCGCCAGACGCGCCAGGGGCTGGAGATGACGTTCGGCGTGAACCACCTCGGCCACTTCGCCCTCACCCTGCTGCTGGCCGACCGCCTGCGGGCATCCGGACCGAGCCGGGTCGTCACCGTGGCGTCCATGGCCCACTGGTTCGCCTTCGGCGGCATGCGCTTCGGCGACCTGCAGTCCGAGCGCCGGTACCGCGGCTTCGACGCCTACGCCCGCTCCAAGCTCGCCAACATCCTGTTCACGCGCGAGCTGGCCCGCAGGCTGGTGGGCACGGGCGTCACCGCCAACGCGGTGCACCCTGGACCCGTGCGCAGCGGCTTCGGCATGGACGGTGACCTCGCCGGCCTCGCCGGCCTGGCCAACCGCCTGGTCCGCCCGTTCGAGATCAGCGCCCAGGCCGGCGCCCGGACCTCCGTGCACGTGGCGTCGGCACCGGAGCTGGCCGCCGCCACCGGCGGCTACTTCGCGCGCGGACGCCCTGCCCGCACCGCTCCGTGGGCCGGCGACGACCGGGCGGCAGCCAGGCTGTGGGAGGAGAGCCTCCGGATCGCCGCCGGCGCCGGGCTCGCCGTCCCCGACCTCGTCGCACGCTGAGTTCGGCAGCAAGGTGAGATGAGGGTTGGTAAAAACTAGCCCGCCGCACGGGGTTTGCCCCTGCCCGCCGGCCCTCCCTGCCAGGCCATCCTGGCCCCGCGGCCCGCGCCGGGCGTGGATAAGCCATCATGTGACGATGCAGCGTTTGCTTCTAGCTCTGGCCTTCATGGCGATCTTGGCCTCCGCATCTTGCTCTGCAACAACTGGACGTACTTCGTCGACCACGACGAGGAGGGGCGCCCCTCGCAAGCCCAATGCTTGCCTCGCTCATGACGTCAAAGTCTCCCTTGGTGACAACGCGGCTGGTGCCGGACAGAGAGCATTCGTACTCGTCTTTCGCAATGTCGGCAGCTCCCCATGTGAACTCACGGGTTATCCCATGGTCGTTGGCCTCGATGCGTCTGGCTCGGCAGTCGGCAGCACCGTTTACAGTCCAGAGTCCAGCACTGCGTCGATCGTCGTCGATGTCAACTCTGACGCATCAGTGAACGTGGCTACTGACGCAGTGCCGACGAACGGATCACATTGCTTCACCTATTCGTCAGTGCGCGTCTCGCTGCCAGGGGATGCTTCATCGACACTGGTTGCTCTCCGCTGGAATGCACCTGCTCAGGGTCCGCTCTCGAACGGCCTGGATGCTTGCCAACCGCTGGGTGTCGGGCCGTTTGTAGCCGGAGTTCGCAGCCCGCAGCCCTGATTTGGCTGACTCGGGCCGCCCTCAGAGTGCCGGTACCGAGCTGGTGGCCGGCCCGCGCCCGGGTGACGTACCCGCTCGGTAACGCTCGTCGTCAAGCAGCCCCCGAGCGGCCGAACCGGGTTGCTCGGGCAGCTCGTCTTGGAGACATCGGATGGTGGAGGCGCACGGGGATCGGGTTGCCGTTGGCGGCGCGTGTCAACCTTTGAGAGGCAGATCGTCTCGGGAATCACTGTGTCGTCGTGGCGTCCTCCTCGGGTCGGTTGATCCACACGGTCACAGGCAGCGGCGGTGGCACCGGTGGCCGGCGGACGAAGCGTTCGGGATGCTCGAGGTAGGCGGCGGTGAGGACGTCGGCACGCCGTGAACGGACGAGCTCCGCTCGGCCGTAGTGAACGTCGGACGGGGTGTGGAACCCGATACCCGAATGACGGTGGTTGTCGTTGTACCAGGTGAAGAACCGTCCGCAGTGGGCGTGGGCGTCCTCGTAGCAGCCGAAGGCCCTTGGGAAGTCCGGCCGGTACTTGAGGGTCCGGAAGTGGCTCTCGATGAACGGGTTGTCGTTGGACGTGTGCGGACGGCTGTGGCTCTTCGTGACCCCGAGATCGGCCAGGAGGTGAGCGACGGGCTTGGCGATCATCGGCGAGCCCCGGTCGGAGTGGATGGTCAGCTGGCCCCGTTCGATGCCCTGCTTGGTGATCGTCTCCTCGAGGAGCGTCTCGGCGAGCCCCGCGTTCTCTGCGTGCGCCAGCATCCAGCCAGGCACGTAGCGACTGAAGATGTCGATGACGGTGTAGAGGTAGTAGTAGGTCCACCTCTGCGGCCCGTGCAGCTTGGTGATGTCCCAGCTGTAGACCTGGTTGGGACCGCTGGCCACGAGCTCGGGCTTCTTCCTGGCAGGGTGGGTGGCGTGGCGCCGGCGGTCGCCGACCTCGCCGAAGCTGCGCAGCACCCGGTACATCGTGGAGACCGAGCCCAGGTAGGTGCCCTCGTCGAGGAGCTTGGCATAGACGGTGGCTGGCGCCTCGTCTTGGTGCTCGTCGCTGTTCAGGATCCGACGGATCTCCTTTCGCTCCACCTCGGAGAGGGCGCGCGGCTGAGGGGCAGGCACCCGCTCGGGACGAGGCGGCGCCGGAGACGTGCGGTGCCGGCGGTAGTGGCGGGCTCGGGGTTCGCCGAGCGCCCGGCAGGCCGCCTTCACGCCCACCACCGGGGCCAGTTCGCCGATGGCCTCGTCGATCACTTGATCTCGCCCCTCTCGTCCGGCGCGCTGTCGGTGGCGAGCTGCTCCAACAGCGCTGAGAGCTTTCCCTGGACCTCGATCACCTTGCGGGCCTTGTCCAGGTCGGCCTCCAGGCGTTCGGTCCGGCGCTTCAGCCGGGCGATCTCCTTGTCCCGAAGGTCGCCCGGCTGGCGTCCGGGGCTGCGACCGAGCGCTTGTTCGGCGCCCTGGTCGCGCTGGCGGCGCCACTCGGTGATGAGCGAGGAGTAGAGGCCCTCGCGACGCAGCAACGCGCCCTTCTCAGCCTTCGAGAGCGTCTCGTACTCGGCGAGGATCCTCGCCTTGTAGGCCGCGGGGAACCGGCGTGGTCCCCGGGCCCGTTCGGGGACCTCGGGGTCCGGATCGGTGTCGTTCGTCACGGCGTCATCGTGGCGCGCGTCGACGGGATGGTTGCTCGTGATCGCCATCTCGGGGAGTTCCTTCCCCGCCCTCTCAGCTCAACGGAACGGCAGTGGGACCTGCCTCACTGGAGGTTGACACAGAGGGTGGCGTCCACCTTGCCCGACAGGCGTACCTTGAGCCGGGCCGCCCGGCCGGCGAGTTGGTTACGACGGGCCTCGAGCCGTACCCACCCGTCGTGCGTGCTGTCGCCACGCTTGCGCAGCGTCTGGTCGCACGTCCTCACGGCGTTGGCCAGGTCATCCTCCTTGCCGGCGGCGCCGATGTTCGCAGCGTAGGCGTCGACGACATCGGGGTGCTGGCAGCCGGCTTTCCAGGCGAGCTGCGCTAACTGCTGCGCCCGGGTGTTCTGCCCGACCGAGCGCCAGTGCGCCATGCACAGTGCCAGCGCCGCATCGGCCACTTCCTTGTGCCCCTGGCGGCACCACTCGGTGTAGGCGCCGGTGCCGGCATCCCGGCCCTTCGTCTCGAAGAAGCCCGGGGCGTGGCGTTCGGGATCGCCGAGAGCGACCCGCCCGACCGCCTCGGGCCACACGTCGAGCGGGCACGGCTCGTGGCGCCGGCAGGCCGGGCATTGGTCGTCCTCGTCGCAGCGCCCGAGGCCGGCGAAGAGCGGGCCCCACCTCCCTGCCCAGGCGAGGGCGGCGTTGCGCAGCCCAAGCCGGCCACTCCGGGGTGGGATGTGGCCGACCAGCGGCAACGTGGCCCCGAGCACGGTCGCCGCGCCGGCGGTGTCACCGGCGGCGACCTGCTCGTGCAGCACGGCCTCGAGCTCGGCGAGGAGCCGGGCCCGAGCCGGCTCGGCGTTCGCCACCCGGTCCTCGAGGTGCCGACACCGCAGAGCGGCGCACTCGGCCACCTCGGCGTGCCACTGGGCGAAGCGCCGGGCGCCAGCACGACGACCGAGGAACTCGCCGTGAGAGGCCAGGTGCTCGGCCGGGAGCCGGTGTGCCCGTGCGGATCCGAACGCCTTCTTCGGGTCGAAGGGGACCACGGTGTGGGTGGTGACGCTGCCGGCCCGCAGCAGCAGCACGTCCAGGTTGTCGTCGCCCATCGCAGCGGCCCGTGAGAGGAGCTCCACCACGCTCTCGGCGCACATGACGGCGTCGTAGAGGGCGTCGTGCGCCCGCTCGTGGGAGATGGCGAGGGCCTCGCACAGCGCCCCGAGCGACGCTGACTGGGGGTGTACACCGACGAGAGCGGGCAGCCGCCCCATGGTGTCGAGCACGGAGATGTCGGGCAAGTCCGTGCCGAGGCGCTTGAGCTCGCCCCGGAGCACGGTCACGTCGAAGCTCACGTTGTGCGAGACGAAGACAACGGTCTCCTCGCCCCTCGGTTGCAGCGCCGCCAGCAGCGTCGGGGCGACGTCGGCGAAGACTGGCTCGCCGGCCAGATGGTCCTCGGTGAGCCCGTGCACCCTGGCCGAGTCCTCGTCGACCGGCACGCCGGGGTTCACCAGGCTCTGCCACTTGCCCCGCACCAGGCCGCTGCGGCAGGTGACGACCCCGAGCGACACCAGGCGCAGCTCGTCACCGTCGAGCACCGTCTCGGTGTCGACCACGACCAGCCGGGCCCCGGCCCACAGCCGTTCGAGCGCTGAACCGGGGACGCCGGCAGTCGCCGTTATGTGAGCCCCCTCGACTCGGCCAGGTCCGCCAGGAGCGTGGCGTCTCGCAGCGAGGAGTACGAGCCGTGGTGCGGGCGGGGATCGGCGATGGCCCTCAGCGGCACGGTCCAGCCGGCGCTCTCGGCCGTGTCGGCCCGCAGCTGGGCCGCCACCTTGTCGAGATGGTCGAAGGCGCCGTGGTGGTGTGCGATGACGAGGTCGAGCAGCAGGTTGGTGCGCTCGATGTTGGCGAAGGCACTGCGGCGCCGGGCGAGCAGCGGGGCGATGTTCGAGGCGATGAGCGACTCCACGCCGCCGGTGGACACTGGCACCTCGGGGTGCTGCTTGAGCAGCCCGAGCACGCTGCCCATGCGGCTCTCGGAGTTGCGCCGCTGGGTGCGGACCTTGTCGAGCGGGAGCCGGTGCGCGCGCAGCAGCATCTCGAGCTCGTCCCACCACGTGCTCCAGCTGGCGGTGTCGTCGAGCACGCCGCAGTGGCGCCCGAGCCTGCGCAGGTGCGCAGCCAGCGGGGCGATGAGCTCACGCCCTCGACTGGTGACGGCGAAGGCGCTGTGGGTGTCGGCGAGCGCCCGCTCGACCCGGTTGGCGAGGTGCCACAGCGAGGGGACGAAGGCGGTGCGGGCCGGGTCGAAGTGCGCCGCCACCGCTGCGCCGATGCCCGTGCCGGCGTCGGCAACCACGAAGTCCGGCTCGTAGCCGAGCTCGGCGAAGACGAGCCGCCACGCCGGTGTGTTCGACTTGGCCATGGCCCGGGCCAGGCGCAGCCGTGCACTGGGCCCGGTCGGGTCCCAGTGGGTCTCGGCCACCACCAGGATGAAGAAGCCGGCGTCCCGACGGCTCTTGGCCTTCGTGCGCAGCGAGTCGAGCTCCCGGCCGTAGACCGGGACGTCGTCGACGAGGATGACCTGCGGGCGCTCGAGGGCTTGGCCGTGCGTCCGGGCCTCGTCCAGCCGTGCCCGCTCGGCCAGCGCCGTGGTGCGCAGCTGCGCATCGACGGGGGCGTAGACAGCCGGGGCGAAGGCCTCCACCCAGTCGGCACCGATGTGCCACACGTTGCGGGCCGTCTTCGACGCCGGGCTCGACTTGCGCCGCTTCTTGCCGCTCGCCGCCGGTGTTGGCGCAGGGACCACCGGAGCCGGTGCCGGCGTCCTCGTGCGCTTGGTGTTGGTCGAGCGCAGCGCCCACCGACCGACCTCGGCGTAGGACTGGCCCGAGGCGAGCTTCTCGAGCCCGGCGGCGACAACCCGGGTGGACCAGGCGTGGCGCCGGGCTACTGCCGTCTCGCCCCGGTGCACCCCGCGCAGCTCCTCGCAGTGCTCGCAGTGCTCCTTGTTCTCGTGCACGTGGTCCCGGGGAAGCGGCGGGGTGAAGGCGTGGACCGGTGAGCCGTCGGCGGGAGTGCAGCGGTAGCGCTGGCGGGGCTTGGCGGTCTTCTTGCCGTAGGTGCCGTTGCGTACGACCTTGCTGCCGGGGTGGTCGGGACACGGCGGGGGCGGCTCCCACGACGCCCGGCGGGGCCTGTCGGGCGGGGCCACGACGACGGTGAAGGAGTGGGCGTCGCCCTGGGCCGGGGTGCAGCGGTAGCGGCGGACCAGGCCCTTCTTGGCCAGCCGGGTGCCGTTAGCCACCACCCGGGACCCCGGGTGGTGGGCGCAGCGCGTCCGCTCAGTCCGTCGGGGCCGACCCGACCCCTGCCCTCCCATCGAGAAGGATTTTACCAACCACCTGTCTCACCTTGCTGCCGAACTCAGTGCAGGCTGAAGCGAGCGCCGCCACGGGCCGATGCCGGGCCGCGGGCGGACGTGAGGGATGCACGGGCGGATGCGAGCGCCGCCAGCGCCGGCACGAAGGCCGCCACGACAGGCGAGTGCCCTGTCACCCCAGGCGGGGTCCGCCCGCGCGGGACCGGGGCCGTCGCGACAGGTGGGGTGTCAGCGGCGGTCGCAGCTCGGCGCCACGGCCGCGCCGGCGAGCGCGGCCCCCGCCGCCAGGCAGACCACGGTCCACCGCCGGGCCCGGGGCAGCGCCCGCCACGCGACCAGGGTGGCGGCCACGTCCCCGACGTCGGCGAGCACCCCGGCCACCACCCACGGCTGCAGGGGGCGACCCCGGGCGAGCGCGGCGAGGGCGCCCGACGCCAGCGCCACGTCGCGGCCGCCGAGCGCCCTGGCCAGCAGCCGTGCCACCGGGCGGGACGCGTCCTCGTCGCCCACCCACAGGCCGAGCGGGACGCCGGGAGCGGCCAGCGCCACCGTCCCCAGGCCGAGCCGGCCGGCGGCGATGGCGGTCGCCGTGGCCCGCGCCACGGCGGGCGGCGGTCCCGGACGGGCGGCACCCGGTCGTGCCGTTCGGGCCGGCGCTCCTGCACGCCGCCCGCGGCGGCGCGGAGCTGGCCCGAGGTCGACCACCCGGCACCGGGCCAGCACCCCCCGCACGGCCGCGACCTGCGGCCTGGTGCTCGGCGGCGACGGCAGGGTGAACGAGCGCATGAGCCCAGCCTAGGACCGCAGGGCCGCAGGGCCCCGCCCGCCCACCGCCAGGCCGGTCAGGGAGCGCCCTCGCGGCTCGGCGGCGCCGTCGCCCACGCCACCACGCCGACCAGCGGCGGCTCCCCCGGTCCGGCCGGCCGCTCGCGGCGCCGGACCTCCGTGTCGAGCGGGGCGAGCAGGCTCGCCAGGAGCTCCTCGGTGTAGAGCCGCTCGGGGGCGGCGGGACCGGCGCGGCCGAGGCTGTCGCGGTGGTGGCCGGAGACGAAGAGGTGCCCCCCGGGGGCCAGGCACGCGACGGCGCGAGCGAAGAAGCCCTCGCGCTCACCGGGCGCGAAGTGCAGGTTCGCCACCACCACCAGGTCGACGCCCGCCGCGGGCTCGTAGGCGAGCACGTCGGCCTTCACGAGCTCCAGGGACACCCCGGCATCCCGGGCCCGCTCCCCGGCCTTGGCGAGGCCCACCGCCGACGCGTCCACGCCCGTCACCCGCCACCCGTGGCGGGCCAGCCAGATGGCGTTGCGGCCCGGCCCGCAGCCCAGGTCGACGGCCCGCCCCGGCGCCAGGCCACCGGCCAGCTCCACCAGGGTCGCGTCGGGCTCCGAGGGCCAGTCCACCTCGGCGTAGCGCTGGTCCCACACCTCCCCGGGGGAGGCGGTGGCGCCGCGCCGCTGCCACCCGCGGCGGTGCCCGTCCCCCCGTGCGGTACGTCCGGTGGTCATCGCTCCTCCTCGGTCGTGGCGCCGGCTGGTCCTGGCGGCTGGCTGGTCGCCGCCGCCGGCTGGTCGCCGTCGCGCTCGTGGCCGCCGGCTGGTCGTGGCCGCCGGCTGGTCGTGGCCGCCAGCCCGGGCCGGTGCCGTGCGCTACGAGCCAGCGGCGAACCGGCGGCGCAGCTCGGCCTT
>JAJZYI010000314.1 GCA_021798135.1 Actinomycetes bacterium
CCGGCGCGCGCACCGGCCCGCCGGCCAGCGGCAGGCCGGGCACGGGCAGCGCCCGGTCGGCGAGGCGGCCGAGCGCGATCACGCCGGCCGCCATGACGACCACGGCGACGGCCACGGCGGCGGTCGCCACCGGCGAGCCGTGGACGTGCTCGCGCAGCACGGTCACGCCGATGACCGAGCCGACCAGCGGCTCGCTGACGCTGAGCGCAGGCTGGGCGTCAGCCAGGCGACCGGCCTGGTAGGCGGTCTGCTGGGCCAGGAAGGCGGCCACGCCGACCCCGGCCAGCGCGTACGGGAACCAGTGCGCCAGCACCTCCCAGCCGCCCCTGCCGATGCCGACGGCGACCGACTTGGTGAGCGCGTCCGAGATCCCGAAGGCGCAGCCGGCGCAGGCGGCGAGCGCCCCGGCGCGCCACCGTGCTGTCCACCGGGGGCTGACCACCGCCACCAGGGCCAGGGCGCCGCCGACGCCGCCGAGCCAGGGCGCCCAGGCGCCGACGGGCGCCGTCGCGCGGCCGGCGGCGGGAGTGGCCACGGCGGTGAACACGACGACGGCGCCGGCCGTGGCGACGGCGGC
This sequence comes from Actinomycetes bacterium, assembly GCA_021798135.1. Taxonomy (GTDB): domain Bacteria; phylum Actinomycetota; class Acidimicrobiia; order Acidimicrobiales; family UBA8190; genus JAJZYI01. Next base: position 578 of record JAJZYI010000314.1, read on the forward strand.
CAGCCACTGGGCGTGGGTGAGCGGCCGGTGCGACAGCAGGCCGCTCGCGGCCAGGCTGACCACCAGGGCCAGCGTGAGTAGCGGCTCCACGATCACCAGGCGGCCGGTGCCGAACGCCGCGGCCTGCAGGCCGTAGCCGGCGACCGTCAGCAGCAGGCCGGCTCGCCAGGCGGGCGAGGAGCGCAGGAGGTCGAGCACCAGCCCGGGGTGGACCGACGGCCGGGGGCGGGCACGCGTCGCGCCGCGGTGCTCGAGCGCCATCCCGAGGCCGATGCACACGGCGGCCGCCAGGGCGAGCACGATGGGGAACGCCTGGGTCCCCCCGGTGATCGCCGCGACCACGGGCGCTCGCTCAGCCCGCCTGCCGGCGGCTTCGGAGGAAGCTGACGAACTCCACGCCCTCGCGCAGCCGGCGCTTCATCACGTCCGTGCTGCGCAGCATCTCGGCGGAGATCTCGGCGATCTTGCCGGCACGGAAGTAGAACTTCTTGTAGAACGTCTCGACCGAGTCGAAGATCTCGGTGCGGTTCAGGTGCGGGTAGGAGAGCGCGGCGGACTGCACCCCGTGCTCGTCCACCAGCGTGGCGTCGTCGTCGGGCAGCCAGCCCTGCTCCTTGGCCTGGCGGTAGAGGGCGGTCCCCGGGTAGGGAGCGGCGATCGACACCTGGATGGTGTGCGGGTTGATCTCGCGCGCGTAGCGGATCGTCTCCTGGATGGTCTCGCGCGTCTCGCCGGGCAGGCCCACGATGAAGGTGCCGTGGATGGTGATGCCGAGGTCCCGGCAGTCCTGGGCGAACTGGCGGGCCCGCTCGACCTTCACGCCCTTCTTGATGGCGGTGAGGATCTGCTGGCTGCCGGACTCGAAGCCGACGAGCAGCAGCCGCAGCCCGTTGTCGCGCAGCACCTTCAGGGTGTCGTAGGGGACGTTGGCCTTGGCGTTGCACGACCACTCCAGCCCGAGCCGGCCCATGCCCCGGGCGATCTCCTCGGCGCGGGGCCGGTCGTCGGTGAAGGTGTCGTCGTCGAAGAAGACCTCCTTCACCTGGGGGAAGTACCGGGGCACCAGGGCCATCTCGCCGAGCACGTGCTCCACGGACCGGGTCCGGTAGCGGTGGCCGCCGACCGTCTGCGGCCACAGGCAGAACGTGCACTGGGAGCGGCAGCCCCGCCCCGTGTACAGCGAGACGTAGGGGTGCTTCAGGTAGCCGATGAAGTAGTCCTCCACCCGCAGGTCCCGCTTGTAGACGTCCAGGACGTACGGCAGCCGGTCCATGTCCTCGAGGATGGCGCGGTCGGGGGTGCGCAGGACGGTGCCGTCGGCGTCGCGGTAGGTGATGCCGTCGACCTCGGCGAACGGCCGGCCCTCGGCGAGCTCGGCCACCGTGAAGTCGAACTCCTCGCGGGCCACGAAGTCGATGGCGGTCGACGCCAGCAGCGACCCCTCGGGGTCGACGGCCACCTTGGCGCCGACCAGGCCGACCACGAGCGACGGGTTGGCGGCCTTCAGCGCCTCGGCCACCTTGACGTCGCCGGGGAACGACGGCGAGCTGGTGTGCAGCACGGCCAGGTCGTACTGGGACGCGAAGGGGAGGACGTCGGCGAGGCCGAGCCCTGCCGCCGGCGCGTCGACGAGCCGGCTGCCCGGCACCAGGGCGGCCGGCTGGGCCAGCCACGTCGGGTACCAGAAGGAGCGGATCTCGCGGCGGGCCTGGTAGCGGGAGCCGGCGCCGCCGTCGAAGCCGTCGTACGACGGCGGGTGGAGGAAGAGGGTGCGCAGCATCGTCAGTCGGCCTCCTTCGCGGCCGCGCCGACCGGGGGCGTGCCGCTGTGCTCGCCGGCCATGCTAGGGAGGCAGCCGCTGCCGTGCGCGACCGGAGCGCCGGCGGCGGCGAGGGCGGCGGCGAAGGCGGCTTCGAAGGTCTCCCCGGTGGCCGGGCCGGGCCCGGTGCCGGCGCCTGGGCGTGTGCCGGCGCCTGGGCGTGTGCCGGCGCTTCGGCTGGTGCCGGCGCCGGCCCGCTCCAGGGCGGCCAGCACGCTCGCGGCGAGGCGCTCGGGCTCGGGGTCCGACACGTCGGCGCCGCCGAGCGACAGCTCGTGCTGCACGTTGTCACGGCCGTGCCCCGGCACGACGTCCAGGAGCACCATCGGCCGGCCCACGGCTCGCGCCTCGCTGCACGTGGTCGCCCCGGGTGTGGTGACCACCACGTCGGCGGCCGCCATCAGCGCGGCCACCCGGTCCGTGAACCCGAGCGGGTGGATGCGGGGCTCGGCACGCGCCGCGACCGCCAGGGCCCGCAGGGCGCTGCGGTTGCTGCCCGCCACCGCCAGCACGTCCACGCCGGCGGCGGCGAGCGCCCGCGCGCCGGCGGCCAGCGGGCCGAGCCCCCATCCCCCGCCCATGAGCAGCGCGCAGCGGGCGTCCGGAGCGATCCCGAGCTCGGCCCGGGCTTCGGCGCGGCTGGGCGGCCGGTGGAACGCCGGGCGCAGCGGCGGCGGCACCACGGCGACCCGGGCGGTGGGGTGGTAGCGGCGGACGGCGGCAGCCGCCGCCGATGAGGTCACCAGGAAGAGGTCGACGCCCGGCTGGACCCACAGCCGGTGCGGGGTGACGTCGGTGCACAGGGCGACGGTGGTGGGGCGGGTGCCCGGAGGCCCGAGCTTGGCGATGGCCGACGCGCCGGTCGCGAAGGCGGCGACGACGAGCTCGGCGGGCTCGGCCTGCAGGTGCCTGCGCAGCGCCGGCACCAGCCGCCCGGTGGCGGCGCGGTCCATGGCGCCGGCCAGGGCACTGCCAGGCCGGAGGTGGGCGAAGTGGAGGCCGTCGTACAGGGTCGGGACGTCCATCAGCCGGCGGAAGACCCAGTCCCCGGCGCGGGCACCGGCGCGGCCGAGCAGCGACATGCAGTCGAGCACCTCCACCTGCACGTCCATCCGGGCCAGGCTGCCGGCGACCACCTCGGTCACGACGTGGTGGCCCATGCCCAGGCTGCCCGTGAGGACCAGGGCCCGCCGAGCCGTCACGGCCGGGCCGTGCCCTGCCGGGTGCCGAGCCGGCGGCGAGCCGTGCCGTGCCAGGCCGTGCCGGGCCGGCGGTGCCAGGCCGTGCCGGGCCGG
>JAJZYI010000315.1 GCA_021798135.1 Actinomycetes bacterium
TACTGCTGCTGCTGCTGCACGCGGCCGTCAGCGTGCCGGCGAGCACGACGCCCAGCGACGCCACGCCGAACCTACCCAACCCTTTCAACACCTCTCACTCCCCTCCCTGGCGGGCGATGCCACGCCACCGTCGCACGTTGCCGACCCGGCCGGATCGCCGCGAGGACCGATCCGGCTCGCCGCGCTCGTCGCAACGCTCTGGACGGTCCAGCCGACCCGCTGCAGGCCTGCGAGGACACCCGTTGGACGATGGCGGCGCACGGTCCCGTCGACGAGCGGCGCTGGCCCGGAACCGGGGACGGCTCCGGGTGACGCCGTGCCGGCCGGGTCGCGCGGCCCCCTCCGACAGGACCGCGCCGCTGGCACGGCGGTGCGGGAGCTGCGCCGACCCTCGGGCGATCCACGTCGGAAGCCGTGCATCGTCGTGGGGCGCCGGGCTCCCAAGGCTGCATGACGTGTCAGCGTGGCGGCAACGTAACACCGGCCTCCGTGGCCGTCCAAGACGAATCCGCGAGGGTCCTGATAGCGCCGGACTATGGAACGGTCGTGTGCAGCGGGCACCGCCGAGCGCAGCGCAACGGGCCGCCGAGCGTGCCGGCGACCGAGGGCCGGTCGCGGGCCGCCCGGACCGCCAGGGCGGGCGGTGGCCGGCGACGGAGCCGCGAGCCGCCCGCCTCAGGCTCCTCGCAGGCTCGCCGCCAGCCGGTAGGCGTCCCGGATGGCGGCGGCGGCGTCGCGGGGGACCGTCGCGTCCCCGACGCGGGCGACGAGCCCGGCGCCGGTGGCGGCGCGCAACGGCTCGTCGAGCCCCTCGCCGGCCGGGCGGCGGGGCCCGCAAGCCACCACGGAGTCGGCCCGGACGACGGAGACGGTGCCTGCGTAGACGTTGGTGGCCCGCAGCCCGTCCGGACCGACCGACGACGCCACGTGGTCGGTGAGCAGCTGCGTGCCCCGGCGCACCATCTCCGGGTAGAGCCCGAGGAAGGTCGCGCCGTCGAGGTCCCCCGCCGCCGCCGGCAGGGGCGTCACGACCGAGACCGACGGGGCCCCCCGGTCCCACGCCTCGATGACGGCGCTCCACAGCGCCGGGCCCGTGGCGCCGAGGTCGACGAACGCCACGTGCCCGCCGGAGCCCGGCTGGCGCAGGTACTCGTCGAGGGTCACCACCCCTGCCAGGGCCGGCGGCTGGGCGTCGGACCCGCAGGCGAGGACCACCGCCTCGGGACGGCACGACGCCACCGCACCGGCGTCGGCCGCCGTCGACAGGCGGACGTCGACCCCGGCACGCCCGAGCTCGGACGCCAGCCACTCGAGGTACGGCCGCCACCCGGTCCGCCCGCCGGTGCGCGCCGCCACGGCGAGCTGGCCGCCGAGCTCGGCACCCTGCTCGAACAGCGTCACCCGGTGGCCGTCCTCCGCCAGCAGCCTCGCCGACTCCATCCCGGCCGGGCCGCCGCCGACCACCACCACGCGCCGCGCCGCGACGGCGCCGCCGCCCCGGCCGCGGCGCACCTCCCCCGCGCCGACGAGCGGGTTCACGGTGCACGACACGGGCAGCGACCTCATGCTGTTGCCCACGCACTGCTGGTTGCACGCCGTGCACGGGCGGACCCTCCCAGCCTCGCCGGACAGCACCTTGCGGGCGAAGTCCGGCTCGGCGATGAGCTCGCGCGCCATGCCCACGGCCGCCACCGTGCCGTCGGCCACCAGGCGCTCGGCCACGGCCGGCGTGTGGATCCGCCCGAACCCGACGACCGGTACCCCGCAGGCGCGCGCCGCCACCTCGATCGAGGGGACGGCGTAGCCCTCGGGGACCGACATGGGGGCCACCACCATGGGCATGCTCGCCCACACCCCGAGGTCCGCCATCACGAAGTCCACCAGGGCCGACGACCCGAAGGCGGCCGCGAAGGCCACGCCGTCCTCGATCCCGTACCCGCCCGGCAGGCCCTCGTCCAGGACGAGGCGCACGCTCACCGCCACGCGGTCGCCGACGGCGTCGCGAACGGCGGCGGCGACCTCGAGCGGGTAGCGCATGCGGTTGGCCACGCTGCCGCCGTACTCGTCCTTCCGGTCGTTGCACAGCGGCGACAGGAACTGCCGGAGCAGGCCGTCGTGCGCCACCTTCAGGTCGACCACGTCGACGCCGGCGGCCGCCAGGTTCCTCGCCCCCGCGACGAAGTCGGCGGTGACCCGCTGCATGTCCTCGGGCGTCATCGCCCGGGCCGGCTCTCGCAGCGCCGGGTCACCCAGGGTGGAGGGCCCGAGGAGCGGCGCCCGGGTCACCCCCTGGCTGGCCTGGTTCCCGTAGTGGGTCAGCTGGACGCTCAGGAGGCTGCCTTCGGCGTGCACCGCCTCGGCGATGCGCTCGTAGCCGTCGACGCAGGCGGCGTCGCTCGACAGCACCAGGGGCGCGCCCTGCTGGCCGTCGCCCGACACCACGGACGACTCCGTGCACACGAGCGCCGCGCCACCCGCGGCGCGGGCCCGGTAGTAGTCGAGGTGCCGCTGCGTCGGCACCAGCCGGTCCCACGTGGCGAAGAAGAGGCCGTGCGGGAGCAGCACGATCCGGTTCCGCAGCCGGGCGCGGCCGAGGTCGACCGGGGTGCCCAGGACGGACACGGTCCCGGTCACCGCCGCGTCCCCCTGGGGGTGGCACGGAACGCAGGGGCGCCCGACCTGCGAGGGGACCGCCCAGGTGCCGGTGCCGGCCGGCGGCCTCCGCCCATCGGTCAGGCCGCCGTCATGCCGCCGTCGCACGGGTAGATGCCGCCCGTGCAGAACCGGGCGTCGTCCGACGCCAGGAACACCACGAAGGCGGCCACCTCCTCCGGGCGGCCGAGACGCTTCATGGGCACCGTGGCGGCGTGCGCGGCGAGGCGCCCCTCGAGCCCCCCCGGGTCGTCGGGGGACTCGAAGAACCCCCGGGTCATCGGGGTGTCGATGTGCCCGGGGCACACCGCGTTCACCGTGACGTTCCGCTCGGCCAGCTCCAGGGCGAGCGACCGGGTGAGGTTGAGCAGCCCCCCCTTGGAGGACGTGTAGGCGATCGCTCCCGGGAAGCCCACCATGCCCGACGTCGACCCGGTGAACACCACCGCGCCGGCCCCCGAGCGCAGCAGGTACGGCAGCGCCGCCTTCGTCCACAGCCACGGCGCGCGGACGTTGACCGCATGGACGCGGTCCCAGTCGGCGAGGTCGGTGTCCTCGACCGTGGACCCGGCCACGGCCCCGGCGTTCGAGTGGAGCACGTCGATGCCGCCCAGGTCCGCAGCGACCTGGGTCACGACGTCGCCGACGACGCCGGGGTCGCCCACGTCGGCCCGGTAGAAGCGGGCCGACGCCCCCCGGCCGGCGAGCTCGTCGGTCACCGCGCGCCCGCGCTCGGCGTCCCGGTCCACCACGGCCACGTGGGCGCCCTCGGCGGCGAACCGCCGGGCCGACGCGGCACCGATGCCCGAGGCACCGCCGGTCACCAGGACCCGCTTGCCCGCTACCCGCATGCGCTCTCTCCTCTCATCTGCCGCGCTCATCTGCCGCGCCGCGCCGTGGCGCCAGTCCCCTGCCGCGCCGCGCCGTGGCGCCAGTCCCCTGCCGCGCCGCGCTGCTGCTCGAGGTGGCGCGGCGGCCCGCGCCGGCGTGCCGGCCGGCG
>JAJZYI010000316.1 GCA_021798135.1 Actinomycetes bacterium
GCACCGCGACGGCCGGGAGGACGCGGTTGTGCAGCGCCCGTACCTGCTCCACGCCGACGGGAGCCGCCAGGGCGAGCTGCAGGGCGGCGCTGACCTCCTCGTCGTAGGCGACCAGCGTCCGCCGCAGCAGGCCCTCCCCGGGCTCGCCGCCTCCGGCAGCCGTGCCGGCGTCCGCGCTGGCGGCCGCCTCGGCACCGGGGGCCTGGCTGCCGACGTCCCGGCTGCCGACGCCCCGGCTGCCGACGTCCTGGCCGGCGAGGTCCTGGCTGCCGAGGTCGTGGCCGGCGGGAACCTGGCCGGCGGGAACCTGGCCGGCGAGGTCCTGGCTGCCGAGGTCGTGGCCGGCGGGAGCCTGCCCGGCGGGAACCTGGCCAGCGGGATCCTGGTCGCCGGGCACGGCGCCCCGCTCGGACGGCTCGCCGCCTCCGAGCGGCCCGCCGCTGGTCGAAGCTTCGGACATGGCGACGCCCTCCTTCCTCGTCTGGGGTCAGCGTGCGCCGCGGGCATCCACGCCGCCAGAGCCGAACGTCACCCCCGGCAGGGGTGAACCCAGCCGCCTCGACGACCGGCTGCCGCTCCCACCAGGGTGAACCCAGCTGGCCCGACCCCGGCACCCGCTCCCATCGGCCCGCCCCGACCGGGGCTGTCCCCCGCGAGCTCGACGACCGGCCCCCGCTCCCATCGGCCCGCCCCGACCGGGGCTGTCCCCCGCGAGCTCGACGACCGGCACCCGCTCCCACCGGTCCGCCGCCGGCGACCGGCCGCCGCTCCGGCCAGGCCGGCCCGGCGATCGTCGCTGGTGCAGCCGTCCCCTCCCTTGGTAGACACGGCAGGTGGCCGGCCACCGACCTCCGCGCACCGCCCCGGGCCCCGACGACTGGACGGCGCCAGGAGCCTTCGAGGTCGCTCCCGGCGTCCACCGCATCCCGCTGCCGCTGCCCAACGACGGCCTGCGAGCCGTCAACGTCTACGCCGTCGAGGACGGCGACGGCGTGGTGCTCGTGGACGCCGGCTGGGCGATCCCCGAAGCCCGGCCGCGGCTGCAGGCCGGGCTCGCCGCCATCGGCTGCACGCTGGGCGACATCCGGCAGTTCCTGGTGACGCACGTGCACCGGGACCACTACTCCCAGGCCGTCGCCATACGCCGCGAGCTCGGCACGACCGTGCGGCTGGGCCGTGGCGAGGAACCGACGCTCACGGTGATGTCCGATCCCGACTGGGTCCCGCTCGGACCGCAGCTGCACCTGCTGCGATCCTGCGGCGCCGAGGCGGTGGCCGACGACCTGGTCGCGGCCCATCGCGACCGCGGGGCTCCCCTGACGCCGATGGCCGTGGAGCTCCCCGACAGGTGGCTGTCCGACGGCCCCCTCGACCTCGACGGTGGCCGGCACCTCGACGTGGTGGAGACACCGGGGCACACCCGCGGCCACGTCGTGTTCCAGGACCGCGCCGGCGGCCTGCTGTTCGCCGGCGACCACGTCCTCCCCACCATCACCCCCTCCATCGGCTTCGAGCCGGCGCTGTCCCCCGACCCGCTGGGCGCCTTCCTGGGGTCGCTCGCCCGCGTGCGGCGGCTGCCCGACGCCATGCTGCTGCCGGCCCACGGCCCGGTCGCCCCGAGCGTCCACGCCCGCGTCGACGAGCTCGTCGCCCACCACGGCAGCAGGCTCGACCAGGTCGAGCGCATCGTCGCCGGCGGTGCGTCGTCTCCCTACGAGGTGGCCTGCCAGCTGCGCTGGACCCGCCGCGAGCGGACCATGGACGAGCTCGACCCGTTCAACAAGATGCTCGCCGTCGCAGAGACCTGGGCGCACCTGGTCCTGCTGACCGCGCAGGGGCGCCTCGTCGCCAGCGCGGAGCTCGGCGTCACGGACACCGCCGGCGAGCCACCAGCCGGTCGGGCCGGCGCGGCACCCGGCAGCGACGAGCGCGACGAGGTGCTGCACTACACGACGGCCTGACCGGCGGGACGCGCACCTCGTGCGCCGGACCGGGTCGACCGCAGACCGAGGCTGCTGTCACGAGGGAGCGCTGGGGCGGCGCGGGCCCGTTGACACATGGCGGCCTGATCCGTACCATTTCCCAATCTAACGGTTGGTCGGTCGATCGGGTTTGCCGACGAGGAGCCATCGTGGGGCCAGGTGGAGGAGCGTCCTGCCGCCGCTCGGGCTGGCGGGCGTCATCCAGGCGGCGGGCCAGTTGCCACCCGGCCGTCGGCGTTCGTGTCGGGCACGCCGCTCTTCGTGGACGCTGGATTCACCGCGACGTGGCAAGGAGCACGAGATGACCTCGCTCGAAGATCACGACCTCATGAGCGCCGAGACACAGCAGTGCCCGTACCCGTTCTACGAGCTGGCCCGCGTGCAGGCGCCCGTCTACCGGATGCCCAACCATCCCTTCCACCTCGTGACCGGGTACGACGTCGTGCGCGAGGCGCTGCGCAAGCCCGACACGTTCCTGAGCGGGGTCAGCCCGATGGCGGGGCGAGCGCAGGGATCGGTGCCGCAGGAGATCATCGACATCTACACCAACGACGGCTGGCTGCCGCTCGCCTCGTGCTCGACCTCTGATCCCCCCGCCCACACCCGGGTGCGTGGCTTCCTGGAGAAGCTCTTCACCGTCCAGACGGTGCGGTCGATGAAGCCGATGATCGACGAGATCGCCAACGAGCTCATCGACGGCTTCGCCGACCGCGGCACCGTCGAACTGGTCGGCGAGCTGGCGCACCCGATGCCCATGATCATCATCGCCAGGCTGCTCGGCGTGGAGACGGCCGATCTCGAGCAGTTCAAGGCCTGGTCGGACGCCATCGTCGAACCCTTCTCGATGATGGTCTCGCGCGAGCGCGAGATCGAGTGTGCCCGGCTCGTGGTCGAGATGCAGCACTACTTCGCGGAGATGATCGATGACCGGCGCCGCCACCCGAAGGACGACCTCATCACCGCCGCCGTCCAGCACCGCGATGCCGACGGCACGCCGTTCGACATGCAGGAGCTGCTGACGATCGTGACGGTCGACCTCCTGGCGTCAGGCAACGAGACGACGACGGCAGCGATCTCGAGCGGCATGAAGCTCCTCATCGAGGATCCCGCGCCGATCGCCGAGGTCCGGGCCGACCCCACGCTGTACCCGCACCTCGTCGAGGAGGTCCTGCGGCTCGAGTCCCCGGCCCAGGGCATGTTCCGGCGCTGCAGCCAGGACACGAGCCTCGGCGGCGTCGCCCTGGCGGAGGGCGACCTCCTCAGCCTGCGCTTCGGTGCGGCGAACCGCGACGACCGCCAGTACCCCGACCCGGCCCGCATCGACCTGCACCGCCCGCGCTCCGCCGCGCACCTCGCCTTCGGGATGGGGAAGCACCACTGCATCGGAGCGACGTTGGCGCGCCAGGAGCTGATCAGCGCGTTCACGGCTCTGCTGGGGCGCCTCGACGGGTTCCGCCTGACGCCCGGGACCCCCGAACCGGAGTACGTCCCCAGCTTCTTCGGCCGCAACCTGCGCCAGCTGCACGTCAGCTTCGACCGCATGCCCTGAGCCCTCGACCAGACCAGCTCCCCCACCACTGCCCCTGCCGGCTGGAGCCGTGGTGGCCTCGCCTCGTCGAGCGGGCTCGCGGTCGGTCCCGGCACCGAGGCGACGGCCCGGTGCCGCGCCT
>JAJZYI010000024.1 GCA_021798135.1 Actinomycetes bacterium
GGCCGTGAAGCCGGCGTCGACGAACAGGGGTGCCCCGGTCACGAACCTCGACCCGTCGGACGCCAGCCACAGCACCGCCTGGGTGATGTCGCCGGCCTCGAGGGGAGGGGCGCCCTCCTCGAGCTGGTTCCACGAGCCCGTCACGCCCACCAGGCGCTCGCCGTGGTCGGCGGGCACCGTCGGACCGAGCATCGCCTCGACCATCGACGTGTTCACGGCCGTGGGGCACACGTAGTTCACGGTCACCGAGTAGGGCGCCAGCTCGATGGCCAGTGACTTGGCCAGGCCGGCCACCCCGTGCTTGGACGCCACGTAGTGGGCGGACCCCGGCACGCCGGTGAACGAGTGCACGGAGCCGGTCATGATGATCTTGCCCGAGCGGCGTTCCATCATCTGCGGCGCGACGTGCTTGGCCGTCAGGAAGACGCCCTTCAGGTTGATGTCGATGAGCTCGTCCCACGCCTCCTCGGGCATGTCGACGACCTCGTAGATCGAGGCGATGCCGGCGTTGCACACCGCGATGTCGATCTTCCCGAGCTGCTCGGTGCCGCCGCGGACCGCCGCCTCGACGGCGGCGGAGTCCCGGACGTCGGCCACCGCCGCGTGCACGCGCACGCCGAGCGCCTGGCACTCGGCGGCGGTGCGCTCCAGGTCGTCCTTGCCGGCCATGGCGTAGTGGACGCTGCCGAGCGGTCCCGGGCAGTCGACGAGGACGACGTCGGCACCCGCCGCGGCGAAGCCGAGCGCGTGGCTGCGTCCCTGCCCGCGCGCGGCGCCGGTCACGAGCGCCACCTGGCCGCTGAAGTCGTAGCGGACCTGGTCGACGCGGCGCTCGCGCCCCTCGGTCCTGACGAAGCTGGTCTCCATGTCTTCCTCCTGGTCGTGCGGCCGCTCAGCCGATGAGCCGCAGCGCTTCGGGCATGGTCTGGAGCACCTCCGCGCCATCCGCGGTCACGAGGAAGGTGCTCTCGATGTGGTACGGAGCCACGCTGTGGCCGAAGTAGAGCAGCTCGCAGTTCATCACCACGTCCTGCTCGACGTCCCAGCTCTTCACCTTGCCCAGCGACGGGTAGCCGTTGGGCTGCTCGATGATGTCGAGCCCGATGGAGTGGAAGAACGTCAGCGTCTTCCCCGGCGTCGGGATGCCCGACTGCTCGACCAGCTTCGCCACGCCGGCGAACAGCTCACCGGTGTTGACGCCCGGCCGGAGCTTCGACGCGATGGCCTGGTGCCAGATGTCGAGCACCGTCTGGCAGATGTCGGTGTACCCGGGCGGCGGCGTGCCCACGAACGCGGTGCGCGAGAAGTCGAAGGCGTACTCCTTGTACGTCCCCCAGCTCTCGAAGATGATCGGCCGGTTCTCGGGGATCCGCCACGGGCTCTCGAACTCCACCAGCACGTCGGGGTAGTAGGTGCCCTCGAACTGCGAGCCGAACTGCAGCGAGCGCTCGGGCACCAGGACCTTGGCGTCGGGGTGCGACAGCACCGAGTCGCGGTACGCGCGGGCCACCTCGCCCCACACCCGGCCCGGCTCGATCAGCGGGATGGCCGCCTCGATCGCCTCCTCGTTGATGCGGACCCCGGTGCGCAGCCGCTCGATCTCCTCGGGCGTCTTCACCTTGCGCACGTCGATCATGAGGTCGATGGCGTCGACGGTGGTGAGCTTGGTCAGCCGGCGCTGCACGTGCGCGGCGAGCCGCAGGTCGTCGAAGGCGACCCGGGCCCCGGCCAGGCCCATGTCCTCGATGGCGTCGGCCACGCCCACGATGGTGTCGTCGACCACCCCGGCCACGACCTTGCTGGCGTACAGCTCCTCCACCCTGCCCTGCAGCGGGTCGAGGCGGACCGGCTCGGGCACGTGGTCGATGAGCGACGTGTTCAGGAACTCCGTCGGCCGGATGGCGGGGATCCACGTCGGGGTCGCCAGGAGCGCGCCGATCAGGCCCTCGGGGATGACCAGGGTGGCCGGCGTCGACGGGGACCGCGGCACGACGACCGCTCCCAGGTTCTCGAGGAAGCCCCACTGCAGGACCGACGCCTGGAGCTCAGACGCGTAGTAGAAGTTGCGCGGCGTGGTGAGCACGACGGCGTCCACGCCGTACTCGTCCATCTTCGCCAGCGCCCGCTCGTGGTTGAACAGCATGTGTGCCCCTTGTCGTCGTCGGGTGGCCACTTGTGGTCGTCGGGCGGCCACGGCCGGCCCGGGCCTGGTGACCACCGCCTGTATGCCTGCGGCGCGCCGGCACGCCCCACCCGTTCCGCGTGGGCGGACGGCGCTCGCTGCGCCGGCGTAGCCCGGCTGCCGACCGGTCGGGCCGGGCGAGCCCAGCCGAGGCGGGCCAGCCGGAGCCGGTCCGGCCGGACGAGCCCAGCCGAGACGGGCCGGCTCAGCCGAACCCGGCGGTCGCCGCCACCACCGCGGCGTCGCCGATGACCCGGGACCGGTGGCCCTGGCCGCTGGCGTCGTGGAACTCGATCGCGTCGCCGGGCCCGAAGGTCCGGGTGACGCCGTCGCTCACCTCGATCTCCATCTGCCCCTGCATGAACAGCATCCAGGTGGCTTCGGGAGAGTTGTGGAAGTCGCAGCTGAACCCGGGCTCGAACCGGACGATCCCGGCCTCGCGCGCCCCCAGGCCGGCCACGCCGAACGTGCCGCCGGGCGACACGTCCTCGACCGCGACGAACTGCAGCTCGCCGCTCTCGAAGCGGCTCGAGCCGTCGTCGCCGGCGCGTAGGTACCACACCTGCATCGGTGTCCTCCTCGTCTCGCGACCGGCGCTCAGGCGCCGGTCATCTCCAAGAGCGACGGCAGGTCCATGGGCGTCCGGTACAGGCTGCGGGCCCCGTCCTCGCCGATGACGAAGACGTTCTCCATGTGGCAGGGCCCGTCCTTCGCCCCGAAGTAGAGGCAGTCCACGCTCAGCACCATGTCCTTCTCGATCTGGAAGCCCTTGCCCGCCGGCCGCCCGTAGGCGGGGAACGGCGCCGGCATCTCGAACGGCATGTAGCCCACGCTGTGGGCGAGCACCAGCAGCTTCTCCGGGGCCGGCAGCCCCGCGTCGCGCACGGCCTGCTGGGCCATGGCGGGCAGCTCGTTCGCCCACGTGCCGGGCACCAGGTGGTCCTGGACCATCCGGTACGCCTCCGTCACCACCTGGTGCTGGTGGGCGAACGCCGGTGTCGGGTCGCGTCCGACGACGGTCGTGCGGTTGATGTCCATCCACAGGTCGGGGACGTGCCCGAGCACCTCGATGATCGCGGGCTGTCCCGCCTGGAGCACGGCGTCGCCCCGGGTCCGGAACAGCTCGGGGATGAACTCGCCGCGGAAGGCCCCGCCGAACAGCATGCCGCCCTCGTCGACGGGGATGCCCCCGTGGTCGGCCAGGCAGTGCACCACCGCGGCCTCGACCTCCGGCCAGTGGACGCCGGGGCGCACCGCCGCCAGCCCGGCGGCCATCGCCGCGTCGGCCGCCGCGCCCACCGCAGCGAAGCGCTCCAGCTCGTCGGGCGTCTTGATCGACCGGGACAGGATGGTCGCGTCGTACACGTCCTGCAGGCCGATGCCCCCGAGGCCGGCGACGTGCTGGAGCGCACCGCCGACGCGCAGGTCGTCCACCCCCACGGTGAGGCTGCCGCCGCCGGGCAGGGCGAGGAGCGCGTCGGCGATGGCGAGCAGGATGTTGTCGCGCGACTCGCCGCGCCGCTTGTCGTCGTTGACGGCCATGGCCGCCTCGCCGATGGCGCTGGGCCCGGCGTCGGGGTCGAGCGCCCGGCCGACCTCGCAGAAGTTCGTGAGCTCGAAGACCCGGACCTCGTCGGTCAGGATCGGCCGGCCCTCGTCCTGCAGCACGGCCAGGCCGGCCAGCATGGCCTCGGGGACCACGAGCGTCGTCGGCAGGGCCGGGTCCGACGGGACGACGACGGCGGACACCGGCTCGACCAGCCCCCACCGCTCCATGGTGGACCGGTACTCGCTGGCGTAGAGCACGTTGTGCGTGTTCGTCAGCACGGAGACGTCGACGCCCGTGCCGGCGAGGCACGACCGGAGCCGTTCGATCCTGGTTGTCATGGGCCTCCTTCCGCCGGCGCGCTGCTGCCGGACTGTTCGACCGCCGTCTCCGCCGCGACCGTGGCGGGCGGTCAGCCGCCCCCCGCCTGCTGGCGCGCCGTCCCGAAGTACTCCTGGGCCAGCTCGTCGTGGCTCAGGGAGGCGAGCTCGGCGGCGGGCCCGAGCCTGGTCATCCGGCCCCGCACCACGATCCCGGCCCGGTCGGCCACCAGCAGGGCGGCGTGCGCGAACTGCTCCACCAGCAGGATCGACATCCCGGCGTCGCGAAGCTCGCCGACCTTCTCGATGAGCTGGCGCACGATCATCGGCGCCAGCCCGAGGGACAGCTCGTCGACCAGCAGCACGCTGGGCTCGGAGGCGAGCCCCCTGGCGAGCGACAGCATCTGCTGCTCGCCGCCGGACATGGAGCCCGCCACCTGCTTGCGCCGCTGGCCCAGCACGGGGAACAGGTCGAAGGCGATCGACAGGGCCCTCGACCGATCGGCGTGGCGTCCCAGGGCGACCACGATGTTCTCCTCGACGGACATGGTCGGGAAGACGCCTCGCCCCTCGGGCACGTACCCCATGCCCATCTGGGCCCGCCGGTGCCGGGCGACGCCGGCGAGGTCCCGGCCCAGGAGGGTCACCGTGCCCGCCGCTGCCTTCTCCAGCCCGACCACGGCCCGCAGCAGCGACGACTTGCCGGCGCCGTTGGCGCCGAGCAGGGCGACGAGCTCGCCGCGGCCGACGTCGAGGGAGATCGCCTCGACCGCGTGCAGCGGCCCGTAGTGGACCTCCAGGCCGGACACCGACAGGACGGGGCCGGCGTGCGCCGCCGACCCGCCGGCCCGACCGCTCGCGTGCGTCACCGTCATCGTCACTCCCCTGCGTCGCCGAGGTAGGCGCCGCGCACGGCGGCGTCGGCCATCACGTCCTCGGGCCGGCCGGCGGCGACCACATGGCCGGCCTCCAGGACGCTCAGGACGTTGCACGAGCGCATCAGGAGGTCGACGTCGTGCTCGATGACCACCACGCCGCACCCCTCCTGCTGGCTCCGCTCCACGATCAGCTCGACCCGCGGCTCCGCCTCGTCCGTGGTGAGGCCGGCGAACGGCTCGTCGAGCAGCACCACGCGGGGGTGCCCGGCGAAGACCTTGGCCAGCTCCAGGAGCTTGGTCGTCCCGAGGGGGAGGTCGGTGACCTGCGTGTCGGCCACGTTGCGCAGGCCGAAGAACGCCAGGAGCTCGTCGGCCTCGGCCCGCCGGCGGCGGCTGGCCTTGGCTCGGGGGAACGGCGCGTGGACCTGCTCCAGCGCCTCCACCGTGGCCAGGACGTTGTCGCGGGCGGTCAGGCCCGGCGCCAGGCCGACCGTCTGGAAGGAGCGCCCCATGCCGGCGCGCGTCCGGCGGTGCGGCGCCCAGCGGGTCACGTCGGTGCCGCCGAGCCACACGGAGCCCTCGACGGGCTGGTACACCCCGGTGATCACGTCGAACAGCGTCGTCTTGCCGGCACCGTTCGGCCCGATGATGCCGTGCAGCTCCCGCTCCCCGACCGCCAGGCTGGCGCCGTCGAGCGCCACCAGCCCGCCGAAGGTGAGCCGCGCCTGGCGGACCTCCAGGACGGGCCCGCCGGCCCGGGCCGCGCCGCCTGCCCGCTCGTGCCCGGTCGCTGTCGTCATGCTCGCCCCTTCGCCGTCGTGGTCGCGCCGGCGGTGCCGGTCACCGCTGCGGGCGCCCCGGAGAGCGAGGCCTCGCCGGCCACTGCGGCTGCTGCGCCGGCGGCGGCTGCCGCATGGCGGCGGCTGCCGCGGAAGCGTGCCAGCGCCCCCGACAGGTTCTGGGGTATCAGGCCGCCGAAGCCCGCCGGGTACTTGATCGCCGCGTACATGGCCGTGTAGCCGAAGAGGACCAGGGTCCACGCGCCGGCGTTCGGGATGATCAGGTTGAGGATGGGTGTGCCCGCCCCGGCGAACAGGCCGGCGATCACGGCGCCGACCGGCGTCGTGATCCCGCCGACCAGGGCGTAGACCAGCACGAAGATCGACTGCTCGGGGGCGAACGACGACCCGGTCACGGTGATCTCCGACGTGGCGGCCAGCCCGCCCGCCAGGCCGGCCAGGCCTGCCGACACCGTGAACACCGCCATCTTCCAGCCCCGGACGCCGAGCCCCGACACGCTGGCCACGGCGTCGCCGGCGCTCAGGGTCTGCAGGGCGCGGCCCCACGGGCCCCGCAGCAGGGCCCCGACGGCGATGACGGCGATCAGCAGCAACACCATGGTCACGACGACGAAGCTGCGGTCGCCGCTCATGGACAGCCCGAAGAAGTCGGGCCGGTTCACCGACAGACCGGCATAGCTGATGATGCTCGGGTTCTGGAAGGCGAGCACCAGAGCGGCATAGGCGAAGGCGTAGGTGATGAGGGCGAGGTAGAGCCCTCGAAGCCGGAATGCGGTGAGCGCCACGATCACACCGGCGACGGCTGCTGTGCCGATGCCGGCGAGCAGGGCGATGCCCCACGGCACCCCGTGGGCGGCGAGCTTGCCCATCATGATGGCGCTCAGGCCCATGAAGGCGACCTGTGCAATGGAGATCTGGCCCGAAGCGCCCACGAGCAGGACGAGCGACAGGCACACCAGGCCGAAGATGGCGACCTGCTGGCCGGTGAACGCCCACGACACCGGCAGCACCAGCGACAGGACGGTCAGCAGCACGATCAGGCCGATGGCGACCGCGGTGTTGCCGGTGGCCCGGGCCCGCAGCTGGCGCTGCATGGCCCCGCCGACGACCCTCACCGTCCGCCGCATGCCGGGGTGCACCAGCAGCACGATGCCCAGCATCAGGAAGGGCATCAGCTGGCTGGCGCTCGGGCCCAGCAGGCTGAGCGGCGGCGTGTTGGGGAACCGGTCGACGACGGCCTGCAGGTACGCCAGCAGCAGCGACCCCAGCACCACCATGGGGAGGCTCGACATGCCGGCGAAGGCGGCGACGGCGAACGAGTCGACGACCAGGCTGGCGAGGAGCGACACGTTCAGGTTGAGCACCGGCGCCAGCAGCACGCCCGCGGCGGCGGCCAGCAACGACCCGACGATCCAGGCCACCGCCCCGACCCGCCCGTAAGCGATCCCGCTCGCGCCGGCCAGCTCCACGTTGTCGACGACGGCCCGCATCCGCATGCCGAGCCGGCTCCGGTTGGTGAGGTAGTAGACGGCCACCCCGATCACGACGGCCGACACGATGATGCCGAGCTCGGACTGGGTGAGGGCGGCCGAACCGAAGCGCCAGTAGCCCGAGCCGAACACCGACGGCACCGTCCGGACCTGCGAGGAGCCGCCCCAGATGAGCTGGATGAAGCCGTCGATGAGCACGCCCAGGCCGAGCGTGATGATGATGGACGCCAGCGCGTCGCGCCGTTGCCGGAACAGGACCTGCTGGACGACGAACCCCATGAGCGGGCCCGCCACGAACACCACCAGCGCCGCCGACAGGTACGAGCCGAGGTGCCACTGCACCTGCAGCTGCCAGTAGAAGAAGGCGGCGAAGGCCGCCTGGTAGCCGTAGGCGAAGTTGAAGACGCCGGCGACGCGGTAGGTCACCACGATGCCGTAGGCGGCCAGCACGTACACCATCGCGGTGGCCAGCGCCGAGATCAGGAGTGTCAGGTTGAGCATGCGGTCCTCGGTACGGAGCTCGTGGTGCCTCGCTGGCCCCTCGTGGGCAGGACGGGTCGTCCGGGTCCGGGGTCGCCGGCCCGCTGGCGCAGCCGGTGGTCGCAGGCAGCGGCCGGTTGGAGCCAGCCCGTCAGGCGACGCTGGCAGCGGCCAGGTGGAGCCAGCCCGTCAGTCGACGCCGGGCGGCCGGCGCACCGGCATACCGGCACCCCGGCCGCCCGAGCCCGGGGCCCGCCACCGGTGCCGGGCGCTGGCTGCGCCGGCATCCGGTGGACGGGTGCCCCGGTACGCCCGGGTGCGGCTGCCTCAGGTCCCGGAGGGGGCGGGGATGAGGACCTTGCCGGTCGTCGGGCTGATGTCCGGGCCGCAGGTGAAGGGGCCGTCGTTCGCCCCCGGGCCCGGGGTCCAGGCGCCGTTCTTGTAGACGAGCCCGACGGTGCAGGGGTTGGGGTGGCTACCGAGCGTCCAGTTCATCGGACCCTGCAGGCCGTCGAAGGTGAAGTTCGTCTGCTTGGACAGCCAGCTCATGATGCCCGTGCGCGTGGCGCCACCGTTCTTGAGGGCAGCGGCGAACTCCACGCCCGCAGCCCACCCGCTCACGGCGGTGATGGAGTTGGCGAACTTCGGCGCGTAGGTCTGCATCGCCTTCCGGAAGGTCGCCATCGCCGCCGACTGCGTGTCGGGCAGCAGGCCGAACGACGACGTCAGGATCCGGCCGCTGAGCCCGCTCACCGACGCCAGGCCCGTCAGCAGCCCCGAGGGCTGGGTCGGGATGTAGTAGCCCTTGTAGCCCAGCTCCTGGCCCGCCTTGACGGCGGCGATGATGCCGCTACCGCCGCTCGAGAAGTAGATGCCGTTGGCACCGGAGGCCATCGCCTGCTGCATGGGGCCCGTGTAGTCGACCTGCGTGGTCGACACGGTGATGATCTGGGGCACGACCTGGATGCCGACGTACTTGGCCGCCGCCTGGCGGCACTTGGCGTCCTGCACCGCGGACGGGAAGTTCTGGGCGACGAAGACCATCTTGGTGACGCCGGCCGCCTTGGCCAGCTGGTTCGACCACAGGCCGCAGTACGGCAGGTTCGGGCCCTCCAGGCTCACGAACATGTTGGTGGCCGGCTTGTGCCAGGCGCTGCTCGCCGCCCAACCGCCGACCACCGGCACTCCGGCAGACTGCAGGTACTTCTGGCTCGCAGCGTCGGCCAGCGACGCCTCACCCACGATGGCGAGGGCGTTGTCCTGCTCCACCAGCGTGCGGGCGTCCGATGCGTTCTGGCTCGGGTTCGCCCCGTCGTCGAAGCTCACGAACTTCACGTGGTGGCCGTCGACGCCGCCGTTGGCGTTCGCGTACGAGAAGTACGCGGCCACGCCGGCCTCGAACCCGTTGAACGTCCCGCCGGCGTTGGTGAGCGACGAGATGTTGCCCACCGTGATCGGCGCGCCCGAGGGCGCGCCCGATGCCGCGCCGCCGCTGCTCGCCTTGGCTGCGGCGCTGCCGCTGCTGGAGCTGCTCGAGCACGCCGCGAGGGACAGGCCGACGGCAGCTGTGGCCACTGCGGTCGCCACCCAGTGGCGAGTCTTCCGTGGTCTGGCGTTCATTGCTGATGTGCTCCTTCAGATGGCATGGATGGGTGACGGGAGTGGCGGCCGTCGCCGCCGCCCGCCGCAGCCGCGCCCGCCCGGAGGTGGCGCTGGCACCCGGTGCGACCCGGCACGCCCGCCGCTTGCCCCGCCCGGACGGCCGGCTGGCCGGCGCCGCGATCGGGGGCGGTGGAGGTGCCCGGGGGGCCCGCACACTGGCGAGCCCTAGCAATCAAATGTTCGTTTGAACGAATGGGGGCATGCTAAGCCCGGCCGCTTGTGGAGTCAATGGTCAGAGCTTCGGTCCTGGAAATTTCCTGAAAACCGGTGCAGCACGTCGCTGACATGTCATCTATGGGCGCGCGCCTCCACCCGGTTGCACCCGGCACGCAGCGACGGACCGCCCGCGCGTGACGCGCCGGTCAGCGAGCCGGGTCGACGGCTCCGGCTCGGCCCAGCTCCTCCTCGATCTCGGCAGCGAAGTCCCAGGTCGCCAGGTACGAACCCACCTGGTTGCAGAACCGGGCGGCGTCGGCCCCGTCCGCCACCTGGTGGTCGTAGGTCAGGCACAGCACGGTCGACCACCTCGGCACGAAGCCGCCGCCCGCCTCGCCGCCTTGGGTGTCGTCCCACCACGGTTCGCGGCGCACCATTGGCACGGCCATGATGGCCACTTCCGGCCAATTGAGTATCGGCGTGTCGAACGAGCTCCCGCGGGATCCCGTGTTCGACAGGGTGAAGGTGCCGCCGGTGACGTCCTCGATCCGCGCCTTGCCGGCCCGGACCTTCTCCGCCAGGGCCGCGACGGCGCCGGCCAGCGCGACCGTCCCGAGCGCACCCGCGTCCTTGACGTTCGCCACCACCAGCCCTTCGGGGGTGTCGACGGCGATGCCCAGGTTCACCCGCTCGTGCTCCACCCTGGCGCCGGCATCGGGGTCGAAGGTGGAGTTGAACAGCGGCATGTCGGCGAGCGCGAGGCACGTGGCGCGCGCCACGAAGGCGAGCGGCGACAGGCTGGCGCCCGTCGCCGCCCGCACCCGGTCGGCCACGGCGCTGCGCACGGCCATGGCGTGGTCGAGGTGCACGCGCACGCCGCAGGTGAGCTGGGCCGAGGCCGCCAGGCTGGCACGCATGTGCCGGGCGATGGCGGAGCGGCGACGGGACAGCGGGACCGCGTGCAGGCCGGTGGCGACGTCGTCGGTCACCACGCCCCCCGCCCCCCGGCCCGAGCGGCGGCGCGGACTCCTGCCCGCAGCCCGGTCCGGGCCCTGGCTCCGGTCCCGGTCCTCGCTCGGGTACGGCTCCCGGTCCCGGTCGTCATGGTCGCGCCCATCGCTCTGCCACCGTCAGACCTGGGTGAAGCCACCGTCGACGGGGATCACCGCCGCGGTGACGAAGCGCGACTCGTCCGACGCCAGCCACAGCACGGCCTGCGACACGTCCTGCGGCTCGATGTGGGCGATGGGCAGCATGTGGTGCTGCATCAGGAGGGGCCTCGCGTCCTCGAACGTCGGGTTCTCCATGTCGGGGTTGAAGGCCCGGTACAGGGTGTCGTGCATGATCATGGTGGTGTTCACGCCTGTCGGGGCGATCACGTTGCAGCGGATGCTGGCCGGCCCGAGCTCGATGGCCAGGGTGCGAGCCAGGCCGATCACGCCGTGCTTGCTGGCCCCGTAGTGGGCGGTCAGCCCGGCCGCCTGCAGCCCCGTCGTCGACGAGGTGAAGATCAGCGACCCGGGCCTGCCCGCCGCCACCAACCGGCTGGCCACGGCCTTGGCCCCGTGCCACGCGCCCATCAGGTTGACCTCGAGCATGGTGCGCCAGCCGTCGTCGGTGATCTCGAGCGCCGGCGTCATGGCGAAGATCCCCGCGTTCATGACGCCGACGTCGACCGCCCCGAACGCCTCCTCGCCGGCGGCGACGGCGTCGACCAGGGCGTCGTAGTCGCGGACGTCCGCCTCGCGGGTGACGATCCTGCCGCCGGCCGCCTCGACCAGGCGCGCCGTCTCCTTCAGGTCGTCGGGCGTGGACGTCTCGTAGGGCAGGCCCCCGATGGGCCGGCAGACGTCCACGGCCACGACCGCTGCGCCCTCCGACGCAAGCCTGAGCGCGTGCGAGCGCCCCTGCCCACGCGCCGCGCCGGTGACCAGCGCCACCTTCCCGTCAACTCGCCCCATCCTCGGTTCCTCCTCGTCTCGTCCTGTGCCGGCCTGTGCTGCTCGTCCTGTGCCGGCCTGTGCTGCTCGTCCTGTCGTGGTGGGTGCCGCTGGCCCCGTGGTGCCGCTCGGACCCCGTTCGTGCGGCCGGCCGGTCCCGGGCCTCCCCGGGCCCGCGGCTCCGGCTCCGGCTCCGGCTCCGGTCAGCTCACCTCGAGCGTGCAGACGACGTCGCCGACGGCGGCCTCGCCACCCTCGTCGACGACCAGGCGGACCACGGTGCCCGCCTCGGGTGCCTCGATGTCGGCCGAGGACTTCTCGGTCTCGACCTCGCAGAGCGCGTCGCCCTCCTCCACCTGGTCACCGGGCTTCTTCAGCCAGCTCACGATCTTGACCTGCTCGATGGTCAGGCCCCACTTCGGTACGCGAACCTCACGCTCCACGCGCTCGTTCTCCCTCTTCCGTCAGTCGTCCTCGATCACCAACACGCACCGCGCCGAGTCCTGGCCGGGCAGCTGCGCTGCCCCGCCCGCCGGCGCCCGGTGCGCCCGCCCGTCGCGTGGCGTTCGGCCGCGTTGCCACGACCCCCGCCGCCCGCTCCCGCCCGCCTCGCTCCGTCAGACCGTCGCCAGCGCGCTGCGCCCGGTGGCCCGGGCAACGGCGGCGACGACCTTGTCGGCCGACAGCAGGACGTGCTGCTCGAGCGGCACGCTGAAGGGGATCGGCACGTCCGGGCGGGTGACCTTGACCGGCGCCGCCTTCAGGCTCTCGAAGCACTCCCCCGCCACCGTGGCGCAGATCTCGCTGGCCATCGAGCAGGTGGGCAGGGCGTCGTCCACCGCGACCAGCCGGCCGGTGCGGCGCACCGACGCGAAGACCGCGTCCCAGTCGAACGGCACGATCGTCTGCGGGTCGATGATCTCGATGCTCACGCCCTCCGCGGCCAGGCGCTCGGCGGCCTCCAGCACCGGCGGCAGGGCGCCACCGAAGGCGACGACCGTCACGTCATCGCCCGGCCGGCGGACCAGCGCCTGCCCGAAGGGGATCAGCTCCTCCTCCTCGGGCACCTCCTCCTTGGTGGCGCCGAGCGACAGGTGCTCGAAGAAGACCACCGGGTCGTCGGAGCGGATCGCCGTCTTGAGCAGGCCGCGCGCCGAGCGGGGGCTGCCCGGCACGGCCACGTGGAGCCCGGCGCTGTGGGCGAACAGGGCGTGCGGGGTGTCGGCGTGCTGCGGGCCGGCGTTGAAGCCCATGCAGATCGCCGTGCGGATGACCATGGGTGCCGTCGCCTGGCCGGCCGTCATGTAGCGGGTCTTCGCCGCCTGGTTCACGATCATGTCCATGGCGATGTAGGTCATGGTGGAGAACTCGATCTCCACGATCGGGCGGGCACCGGCGATCGCCGCGCCCAGCCCGACGCCGGTCATGGCGGCCTCGGCGATCGGCGTGTTGCGGATTCGGGCGGGCCCGAACTCGTCGACCAGGCCGTTGGTCACGCCGAAGACGCCGCACTGCACGTCCTCGCCCATCAGGAACACCCGCGGGTCGCGGGCGAGCTCCTCACGCAGCGCCAGCTGCAGTGCGGCCAGGAAGGTGAGCTCTGCCATCGTTGGTCCGTCCTCTCTCGGTGATGCCGTCGCCGGCGGCGGGCGCCGGCCGATCTCGTGGTCCTCGTGGTGGTGGCGGTGGTGGTCGCGGCGGTGCTGGTGGGTGGCCCCTACGTGCGCTCCCCCGCACCGGGGGCGGCACGTGCCTGCCGGTGCCCAGAAGCGGCCACCGCTGTCATCGTGGTGGCCGGCGCGCCGGTGGCGGGCGCCGGGCCGGCAGCCGGCGAGCCGTGGGCGGGCACGGTGCCGGTGGCCGGCGCCGTGAGCGCAGCCCCCGGAAGCGGCGTGCCGCCGGGAGCCGCCGGACCCGTCCGGGTCGGCACGGCGCCGGCACCCGTCACGCGAACAGGTACTCCAGCGCCTGCTCGGGTGCCGGCAGCGGCGACGCCAGCGCGAACTCGACGGCGTCGTCGACCTCGGCCCGGACGGCCTTGTCGATGCCGTCCAGCTCGTCGGCGCCGATCCCGGCACCCAGGCACACCTCGCGGTGCAGCTTGATGGGGTCGCGCTCGGCCCGCATCTGCTTCACCTCCGCCGCCTCCCGGTACCGGTAGGTGCCGATGAGGGCGTCCTCGCCGTAGACGTGACCGTGCCAGCGGTACGTGCTGGCCTCGATCAGGGTCGGCCCGGCACCGCTGCGGGCCCGCTCGACGGCCGTCGCGGCCGCCTCGTAGACGTCGCCCACCACCTGGCCGTCCACCAGCACGCCGGGGATGCCGTACGCCTCGGACCGCCGCCAGATCTCGCCGGCCACCGTGTCCTTGGCCGCCGAGTACTCCGCGTAGTGGTTGTTCTCGCAGACGAAGATCATCGGCAGCTTCCAGTTGGCCGCGATGTTCATCGTCTCGGCGAACGTGCCCTCGCTCGTCGCCCCGTCCCCGAAGAACGTGACGCTCACCCTGCCGTTCCCCTCCAGCAGGTCGGCGAGCGCCGCCCCGGCGATGATGGGGATGCCCGCCCCGACGATGCCGTTGGCGCCGACCACGCCGACCGCCGAGTCCACGATGTGCAGCTCGCCGCTCATCCCGCGGCAGTAGCCGTCGACCTTGCCGAGGATCTCGGCCATCATCGGCCGCGGGTTCGCCCCCTTGGCCAGGATGTGCCCGTGACCCCGGTGGGTGGCGCCGATCCGGTCGGTCGACTGCAGCGCCGTGCACACGCCCACCGGCACGGCCTCCTGCCCCTGGCAGGAGTGGGTGAAGCCGGGGACCCGACCGTCCTGGAAGAGCCTGATCATCGCCTGCTCGAACTGGTTGATCAAGACCATCTTCCGGTAGGTCTCGAGCATCAGCGCCTCGTCCATCTGCTGGCTTGCCTTTCCTCGTCGGATCGCCGGCCGCCGCTGGTCGTCGCGGCCGGGTCGCTGGCGAGGCGCCGTCGACGCGGCATCGGCCCCGGAGGCGGCCGGTGGCCGCGTCTCCGGCGTCCACCCGGGCGCGCACGCGCCGGGAGGACGTCTCGGGAGGGGGCGCGCATCGACGATGCGGCGGCGACGGCTCCGTCATGGTGCGGCGCCTAGCGGCGCGCCATGACGAGGCCGGCACGGGCGGCTGTCCGCCCGTGTGCCGCGAGCCTCGGGGCTCGCAGCACACTCTCACGTGTCGTGAGCGGGTTCCCCCCCCTGGGGAGCTGACGCTTGGTAGTCGGTGCCTCTTGTCTGGTGGTCTGGCTCCACGACGGCCGGCTCCCTGTAGGAACCAACCGTTCGTTTGACGGCATCCTACGTTCGGCCCCTGACCCTGTCAACAGCGAGTGCGACCCTGCGAGCCCACCGCCCGCCGAATCCAGGCCGCTCGGTTTTTCCATATCGCACAAGGGTTCTTCAGGCATCGCAACGAAGCCCGAGGGCCCGGCGGGCACCACCTCGCGCCGTGATCTGGCGGGCACTCGGCGCATCCCCTTGCACCTCCGAACGGCGCGGCAGGCCGGCACCGCGTCAGGGGACCGTCACGCCCCCGTCGATCACGAAGACGTGGCCCGTCGTCCACGACGACTCGTCGCTGGCGATGTACGTCGCCAGGTAGGCGTTCTCCTCGGGCGTCCCCAGGCGGCCCAGGGGGAAGCGCTCCGCCGCCCTGCGCAGCCCCTCCTCCACGCCGTACGCCGCCCCCATGCCGCCCCCGTTGCGGTAGGACTCGTAGACGAGGGGCGTCGGGATGTTCCCGGGCGCGATGGCGTTGACGCGGACACCCAGGGGGCCGTAGTCGACCGCCGCCTGCTTCACCATGGCGATGCAGCCTCCCTTGGCCGCCGCGTAGGGGAAGATCCCCGGCACGCCGACGATGCCGCCGATGCTCGCCTGCACGATGACCGAACCGCGTCCCTGCGCCACCATGACGGGGAGCGTGTGCTTGAACGACAGCCACTTGCTCGTGAGGTTGACGGCGATGACGTGCGCCCAGTCCTCCATCGAGGTGTCGGCCGCCGTGCCCGCCCCGGCGATGCCGGCGCAGGCGTAGACGACGTCCACCCGCCCGTACCGCTCCACGGCGACGTCGGTGACGTGCCGGGCCTCGTCCTCGTGGGACAGCTCGGCCTGGACCGCCGTGGCCGTGCCACCGGCGGCGGCGATGTCCTTCACCGTGGCCGTCACGGCGTCGCCGTTCACGTCGGCGCAGACCACCGTCGCCCCCTCCGCGGCGAACATCTTCGCCGACGCCTGGCCCAGGCCGGAGCCGGCGCCGGTGACGATGGCGATCTTGTCTTCGAGCCGGCCGGACATGGGCCTCACCTCTCCTCGTTCGTCGCTGGTGCCGGGGCGCCGAGGCTCCCGCCGGCCTCCGCCACCGGACCGCCCTCCGCCGGACCCGGGCTCGCCGGACCGCCTCCGCCCTCCGGACCCGGGCTCGCCTCCGGACCCGGGCTCGCCGGACCGCCCGTCGCGTGGGCGCTGCGGGCAGCTCGCGCCGCCGCCCGCAGCGCGTCGGTCGCCTCGGCGTCGACCGACGGCCACGGCCCTGCGCCGCGGCGCAGCACGACCCCGTAGACGTCGCGCGCTGCCGCTTCGCTGACGTACCCGTCGACGACGTCCTGGAGCACGGCCGCCGGGTCCCGGTCCAGCGCGTCCCCCCACCCGCCGCCGCCGGGCGTGAGGAACCGCACGCCTTCCAGCCGCGCCACCTCGTGCCCGTGGACCTTCGTTCGCATCGGCGGCACGAGCTCGTGGAGCTGGTGCAGGAAGATCGCCTCCGCGGCCGCGCCGTGGCCCCCGCCGGCCGCCCCTTGCGGCGGGAATTGCCCGTTGTCGGCGAGGATCGACACCTGGGCGGGCCCCTCGGTCGGCCGGACCACCATCTCCGAACCGAGCCCGCCGCGGAACCGCCCCGGGCCGCCGGAGTCGGTGCGGAGCGCGA
Source organism: Actinomycetes bacterium (assembly GCA_021798135.1). Lineage (GTDB taxonomy): Bacteria > Actinomycetota > Acidimicrobiia > Acidimicrobiales > UBA8190 > JAJZYI01. The sequence goes on from JAJZYI010000024.1 coordinate 16,415, forward strand.
ACGACTCGACCAGGACGGGCGTGGTCATCTCCACGATCTCCACGGGGGCGATGGCGGCGTTGCCGACGGCGCCCGGCACGTGGCTGAGACCGTCGCTGTCGTCGTGGGCGCTGTAGCCACCACCGTTGAAGGCGTACATGACGAACGGCTCGCCGGTGGCCCGCACGCCTCCCATGGTCATGCAGCCCATGGAGCAGAAGACGCTGGCGGGCACCCTGCCGGGGAGCGCGTCGCGCAGCGCGGCGAACACCACGTCGACCACCAGGGCGGCGACCTCGCCCGAGCAGCCGGAGCCCGGCGCCGGGTACCTGGCGTTGAGGAAGCAGTCCTGCGGTACCCGCACCTCGACGGGCCGGAAGGCACCGCCGTTGAACGGCACGTCGGGGAAGATGTGCTTCAGGGCGATGAGGACGCCCGAGTGCGTGTTGGCGAAGGAGGCGTTCAGCGGCCCGCGCGTCGGGCCCGACGAGCCGGCGAAGTCGACGACCAGGCGACCGCCGTCGACGGTCACGGCGGCCCTGGCCCGCACGGGCTCGTCCCGCAGGCCGTCGTTGTCCAGGAAGGCCTCGGCCTCGTAGCGCCCGTCCGGGATGGTGCCGATGAGCTGCTCCATCATGTCGGCCGAGCGCTCGTGGAGCTCGTGGACGACGCCGAGCACCGTGTCGACCCCGTACTTGGCGAAGATCTCGTGCAGGCGCTGCTCGCCGACCCTGAGGGCGGCGACCTGTGCCATGAGGTCGCCGCGGCTGACGTCGGGGATCCTGATGTTCGCCATGAGGATGTCGAGGACCGACTCGTCGAGGACGTCACCGCGGTACAGCAGCACCGGGGGGATCCGGATGCCCTCGGTGTGCACGTCCGTGGCGTTCAGGCTGTAGCCGCCGGCCGTCGAGCCGCCCATGTCGACCCAGTGGCCGGCGTTGGCGACGTACATCACGGGCTCGCCGTCGGAGAAGACCGCCTTGCACACCTTCAGGTCCTGCATGTGCGTGCCGGCCGTGTACGGGTCGTTGATCATGATGACGTCGCCCGGCCCGATGGCCGGGAAGCGCCGCTTGCACTCCTGCACCATGAACTGCATGCCGGTCATGAACAGCGGGAGGCCGCGGGGGCCCTGCGCGACTGCTGATCCGTCGGCGAACCTGTACATGCCGCTCGTGCGGTCGTGCGCCTCGGAGATGATGGGCGAGAACGCCGTCTCCTCCAGGGCGACGTCCATCTCGTCGACGACCTCGCTCAGCAGCTCGTCGACCACGGAGACCGTGATGGGGTCGAACCGGCTCGTCACGGCACGTCCACCGAGACCACGAGCGAGCCGGTGACGGTGACCTCCGCCTCGCTGCCACCGGGGAGCAGCACCGTGCTGTCGAGCTGGTCCAGGACCGCCGGCCCCCGCAGCCGGGAGCCGACCGGGATGGCGTGCCGCTCGTAGACGGGGCACCGCACCGGCGTTCCCTGGAGCCACACGTCGCGCTCCTCCTTCCTGGCGTCGGCCAGGCTCCCGCGCACGCCGCCCGGCCTGACGAACGCCCCCAGGGCCGGGCGCGGCCGGTGCCCGACGGCAGCCGTCCACAGGCTGACGACGACGGCCGGCCGGTCCGACAGGTCCACGCCGTAGCGACTGGTGTACGCCTTGTCGAACTGCTCCTTCACCCCGTCCAGCTCGTCGGGGTGGACCCGCAGCCGGAAGACGTGGCTCTGCCCGGCGTAGCGCACGTCCAGGACGTGCACCGCGCTCACCGAGGTGACCGGCAGCGAGCGGGCCGGCACGAGCGCCAGCGCAGCCCGCTCCTGGCGAAGCACCATGTCCCGCAGCTCCCCCGCCCCGATGCCGTGGAGCGGCCGGTTCACGTTCAGCACCACCTCACGCCGGATGTCGGAGAGCAGGCACCCTAGCGCGCACGTCAGCCCCGGGTAGTACGGGACGACGACCGTGCGTGCCCCGAGGAGCCGAGCGAGCTCCACGCCGTGCAGCGGGCCGGCACCGCCGTAGACGACCACGGCCAGGTCCCGCGGGTCCTGGCCCTTCTCGATGGCGACCCGGCGCATCGCGCCCGCCATCGAGGCGTTGGCGACGTCGATCACCGCCTGGGCCGCCTGGTGCGCGCCCAGGCCGAGGGGCGCGCCGACCTGCTCGGCGAAGCGCGCCGCCAGCTCGCCCGCCGGGACACCGCCCGGGATCGAGGGCAGCCGCGCCGCCACGATGCGGCCCAGCAGGTCGTTGGCATCGGTGACGGTCACCTGCGTCCCGCCGCGCCCGTAGCAGACCGGCCCTGGGTCCGCCCCGGCCGACTCTGGCCCGACGCGGATGACGCCGCGACCGTCGACCCTGGCGATGCTGCCTCCGCCGGCGCCGATCGTCCGGATGTCCACGAGGGGGACGCGCAGCGGCACGTTGAAGTCGACCTCGAACCCGGTCGTCAGGCTGGGCTCCCCGCCGTCGACGAGGGCGACGTCCAGGCTGGTGCCGCCCATGTCGGCGGCGATGGCGTGGTCGAAGCCGTCCTGCCTGGCGATCTCGGCTGCGGCCACGACGCCGGCGGCCGGTCCCGACAGGACGGTGGTGACCACCGTGCTCATCGCCTCCGACGCCGGCACGACGCCGCCGTTCCCCTGCATGAGGAGGAAGTCGCCGGCCATCCCCCGCTGGCCCAGGCGCTGGCGGAGGTCCGCGATGTAGTCGCCGACCAGGGGGCCCACGTAGCCGGCGACGGCGGCGGTCGCCGTGCGGTCGAACTCGCGTGCCTGCGGCAGGACCGCCGCACCGGTGACGACGTGGGCGCCGGGCATGACCGACCTGACCAGCTCGGCGGCCCGTCGCTCGTGCTCGTCGTCGACGTACGCGTGCAGGAAGCTGACCACGATCGCGGCGCATCCTGCGTCGCGCAGCTCCCGGGCGGCCGCGAGCACCTGGTCCTCGGCCAGCGGGACGAGCACGGCGCCGGACGCGTCCCGCCGCTCGTCGACCTCGCGGCTGAGCCGGCGCGGGACCAGCGGTGCCCAGGTCCCCCTGAGCCCCCACAGCGAGGGCCGGCGGCGGCGGCCCATGGCGAGCACGTCCCGGAAGCCCCGCGTCGTGATGAGGCCGGTGACCACGCCGGTGCGCTCGAGGACCGCGTTCGTGGCCAGCGTGGTCCCGTGGACGAGCACGCCGGCGCCGGCGAGGTCCACGCCGATGGCGTCGACGCCGGCGACGAACCCCGACGCCGGGGCGGCGGGAACGGTCGGCACCTTGGCGATGCGCACCTCCCCGGAGCCCTCGTCGATGCTCACGACGTCGGTGAACGTCCCGCCCAGGTCGACGCCGATCTGTGCGGTCATCGAGGCCCTCCCGCGGGCCGGGCGACCCGGGCACCCTGCCGCGCTCGCCGGCCGGGCGCGAGGATCGCGCGGCGGGGCCGCTCACGCACCG
>JAJZYI010000317.1 GCA_021798135.1 Actinomycetes bacterium
GGCAGCGGGCACCCGGCCGCCGACGGGCTCGTCCCCGGTGGCCGAGCCCCCGCCGTCGGCACCGCCGCTCGGCGGGGGCGCCGTCGCCGGCGTCGCCGGGTGGTCCTCACCGGTCCCGCCGCCACCGCCCTCCCCGGACCCGGCCAGGGGCCGGGTGCCGTCGGGCGAGTCGAACACGTCGACGGTGTGGCGGGGCTCGACGACGGTGGTGCCGGTGGCACCGCCCGCGGCACCGGTGACCGGGAGGACCGGCACGGCGCCGACCTCGGCGGCCGGCGGGAGCGACACCGACGGGGCGGCGCTGCCCGCGTAGGCGACGCCCGCAGCCCCGAGGGCACCGGCGACGACGGCGCCGGCGGCTGCCGTCCACGTGGCGCGCCGGCGGGCGGAGACCGCTCCGACCCCACGTCCCGGGCCCGGCCGCGGGTGCCGACCTGGTGACGCGTCCTGCACGCTCACGATTCTGCCGTGCCCGACCCGCCGACCGGGCGCAGCGGGGCCGGCGGGGTCTCGCTGCCCACGACGGCGAGGGCACCCTCGGGGCACGCTGCCGCGGCCCGCAGGGCCCGCCGGCGGACGGCAGCGGACTCGATCGCAGCACCGTCCACCGACGCGAACCCGAACCGGTCCAGGCTGACCAGCTCGGGGCAGCGCAGCGCGCAGATGCCGTGGCCGTCGCACCGGGCCGCGTCGAGCGCCAGCCGGACCGGCGCCGCTCGCCCGGCAGCGCCCCTGTCGCCCCGGACGCCCGTCACCACCCGTCGCGACCGGTCACCACGCCCGTCGCCACCCGTCACCACGCCCGTCACCACCCGTCGCCCCGAGCCACCGGCCCGGCCGCCGTGGCGTGACCACGAGGGACCGGGAACCAGCCGGTGGCGCCACCCCCGCACCCTCCCCGCCGGGCGTGAGCGGTCAGGTCGTCGGACAGCACGTGGAGCGCCGACTCGACCAGGTCGGCAGCACCGTCGGGATGGCCGCAGTCGCCGCTGCCCCGGGTGGCCAGCGCCGCCCGCTGGAGCCGCCTGAGCTCGCCGCGGCCCGCCCGGCCTCCGGCGAGGGCGTCGAAGGCGTCGGCCATGGCGGGCAGCCCGAAGGCGCAGGGCCCGCACTGCCCGGCGCTCTCGCGCGCCAGGAAGCGCAGCAGGCGCGCCGTCACGGCCAGCCCACAGGCTCCCGGTGGCAGGGGCGCGACCAGGCCGCACCCCAGTGGGGCCCCGGCCCGGCGCAGCGCGGCGCGATCGACCGGCGCCGGCCACAGGGCCTCGCCCGGGACCCAGCGACCGCCGTACCCGCCGACGAGCACGGCGCTCGGCGGGCGGTCCCACCCGCCGTGCAGCCGCAGCAGGTCGGCGACCGGCACCGGGGCGAGCACCTCGACCACCAGGCCGGGCACCGACACGCCCCCCGCCAGGGTCACCAGGGTGGACCCGGGGGCGCCGGGGGCCCCCGCCTCGGCGAACCAGCCGGCACCGAACCGAGCGGCCAGCGCCAGGTGGGCGACGGACTCCACGTTGGCGACCACCGTCGGCCGGCCGCCGACCCCGGCGGCGGCCACCGGCACCCGGCGGCGCGACGGCAACGGCCCCCTCCCCTCCAGGACGGCGACCACGGCGCTGGACTCCCCGGCGACGTAGCGGTCGGGGGTCTCCACCAGGTGCACGGTCGGGCCGGCACGCCGCTGGCCGCTGCGCTCGCCCAGCGCGCGCCGGAGCACGTCGACGACGGCAGGCCGTCCACCGTGCACGTACAGCACGACGTCGGGCGCCCCGACCGCCGCGGCCGCCACCTCGGCGCCGTCGAGCACCAGGTGGGGCCGGTGCTCGAGCAGCGCCCGGTCCTTGCGGCTGGCAGGCTCGCCCTCGGAGCCGTTCACCACGACCAGCGGCACCGCGGTGACGGCGGCGGCCTCGGCGGCGGTCCGGAGCTTGGCGGCGAGGGGGAACTCGCCACCGCCCCGCCCCACGATGCCGGCGTCGGCGATGGTCCGGCGCAGGCCGTCGCCCTCGACGACGGCGGCGACGGGGCCCAGGCGGCGCTCGTGCGAGGCGAGGTCCTCGGCTCCGCGGTCCGCCGGGGGGCCCGCCAGCAGCCTCCCCCACGGCATCCCCATGGTGGCCAGGTGCCGGGTGCCGGCATCGCCGCCGAGCAGCGTCCCGGAGGGGCGGGCCCCGCCACCGTGGAGCAGGTGCAGCTGCGGCGTTCCCGCCGCCGGGGCGCCGCGCTCGGCGGCGCCGGCCGGGTGCCGGCCGGTCCCGCTCACCGCTGCCACCGCCTGGCCGGCGCGCCGGCCCCGCGGGCGCGGCGAGCCCCGGCACCGCCGCCGAAGCCCGATGCAGCCGGAGCGTCCGCCGACGGCCCGAGCAGCCGCGCCGGTCGGATGTCCCGGTCGAGCCCCGGAGCCGGCGGCGCCTGCGGGCGCGCGGCCCCGTCCGGTGCGTGCCCGCCGGTGGCGCTCGACGGGCGTGCCGCGGCGTGCCCGGCGCTGGGCGCGCCGGCGACGAGCCGCCATGCCACGACGGCGACGACGACAACCCCGGAGAGCGCGTACACCACCCGCAGCCGCGGCGCGTCGGTCCCGGCGAGCACGGCGTGGAACCACACCAGCCCGAAGACGGGCACGGTGAGGCGGTGCACCGCCAGCCAGCGCCGGCCGACCAGCCGGCCGCCCAGCGCGGCGGTCCCGACCACGGCGAGGACGCCGTACGCCGCCACCACCCCTGCCGCCACGGGCCACGGCCGGTACGCGGCCGCCCCCGGCACGACGGCGCCAGCCCACCCGACGCCGGCGTACCGGTCGGCGGCGAGGGCGGTGACGTGCCCGGCCAGCAGCACCACGGTGGCGCCCGCCAGGGCGGCGTGCAGGCGGAGCTGCGTCTCGGGGTGGGGGCCCGGCACCCGCCGGCGCGCCGGATGGCGCAGCCACGTGCCCAGCACCACGAGCAGCACCATGGCCACGTACGCCGCCAGGCCGAGCGCCCGGCCCGCCAGCCACAGGAAGGACCGGCCGTGGACGACGGGGAGGGCGACGAGCACCAGCACGTAGCCGACCGGGACCGTGACGGCGAGGACCCCGAGCGCCCACGCGCCGGGGAGGCTGCGGCGCGGCCCGGCGCCCGGCGCCGTGCCGGTCATGCCCGGCGCCACAGGACGTACGGCTCGGCCGCCGGGCTGACGGCGGCCGAGCCGCGGTCGTCGACCCAGCACGCCGCGATGCCCCGGCTGCCCGCCTCCGCCGCCACGCCGCGGCGGCCGGCCAGGAAGAGCGTCTTGCTCCACACCTCGGCCCTGGCCGGGTCGGGGTCGACGACCGTGACGGCGACCAGGCCCCGCCCGCCAGGCAGGCCCGTCGTGGGGTCCAGGATGTGGTGCACGCGGCGACCGGCCGCCGTCCAGCGCCGCACGCGCGTGGACGAGGTGGTCACGGCCACGTCGGAGACGGCGAGCACGGCGACGGGTTCGGCGCCTCCGGCGGGGTCCTCCACCGCGATGCGCCAGGGGCCCCCGTCGGGGGCCAGCCCCGCTGCCATGCAGTCACCCCCGGCGTCGACCAGGTGCCCGTCGCCGAGCCCGGCGAGCATG
>JAJZYI010000318.1 GCA_021798135.1 Actinomycetes bacterium
CCGGGGCGGTGCGGCGGTGATCCGCGCCGAGCAGGCCGCCGCCGGGCCCTGGGTCGTCACCGAGCCGATGCCCGACGTCCGCTCGGCGGCCATCGGCGTCTGGGTGGGGACGGGCTCGCGCGACGAGTCCGCCAGCGAGGCCGGGTGCTCGCACTTCCTGGAGCACCTGCTCTTCAAGGGGACGCCGCGGTGGAGCGCGGCACAGATCGCCGAGGCCGTCGACGAGGTCGGCGGGGACATGAACGCCTTCACCACCAAGGAGTACACGGCGTTCTACGTGCGGCTGCTGTCCGAGCACATCGAGCTCGGGCTCGACGTGCTGTGCTCGATCATGACCGACCCTGCGCTGCGGGCCGCCGAGGTGGAGGCCGAGCGCCAGGTGATCCTGGACGAGATCCTGATGCACGCCGACGAGCCGGCCGACGTCGCCGTCGAGCAGCTCACCGCGTCGCTGTTCCCGGGCCACCCGCTCGGCGCCGAGGTGCTCGGCAGCGCGCCGAGCATCACGGCGATGGACTCGGCCGGCATCCGCGCCTTCTTCGACCGGCACTACCGGGCCGAGAACCTGGTGGTGGCGGCTGCCGGCGACGTCGACCACGACATGGTGCTCCGGGTCGTCGAGGAGCGCTTCGCCGGGCGGTCCGGCGGCGACCGCCCCCGTCGGTCCGCCCCGGACACCGCGCCCGTGGCCGTCGCCGTCACCACGCGTCCCACCGAGCAGGTGCACCTGGCCGTGGGGACCCGGGCTCCCGGTCGGCACGCCGAGGAGCGGTGGGCGCTCGCCATCCTCGACCACGTCCTCGGCGGCGGCCTGTCGAGCCGGCTCTTCCAGGAGGTGCGCGAGCGCCGCGGCCTCGCCTACTCGATCTGGTCGGACCGGGTGCACTACGAGGAGGTCGGCGCGCTGTCCGTCGGCGTCGGCACCGCCCCCGAGCACGCGCACGAGGTGCTCCGCCTCGTCAACGAGCAGATCGACGACCTCGGCGAGCACGGGGTGACCGACCGCGAGCTGGCGGTCGCCAAGGGGCACCTGCGGGCCGAGACGCTCCTGTCGCTCGAGGACTCGGGCGCCAGGATGAGCCGCATCGGGGCGAGCCAGCTGCTGCACGGGGAGGTGCTCGCCGTGCAGGACCTGCTGGCCAAGGTGGAAGCCGTCACGCCGGCCGACGTCGCCGGGGTCGCCCGCAAGGTCGCCGAGGAGCCGAGGGTGCTCTCCGTCGTCGGCCCGTTCACGGCCGACGACTTCGACGGCTGACAGTGACGACCGCCCGGCACGCGGGGCGGAGCAGGAACCGAGCCCAGCGGGGCCGGGGATAGGGTGACCGCCATGCGCGTAGGGGTTCTCGGGGCCGGGGGGCGGATGGGCCGGCAGGTGTGCCGGGCGGTGGCGGAGGCCGACGGCCTGGAGCTCGTCGCGGCGGTCGACCCGGCGCTGGCCGGGATCGACGTTCGGCAGGTCGCCGGCGTCGACGCGCCGGGCCTGCACGTGGCCGCCGGACCCGAGGAGCTGGTGCGGGCCGGCGCCGAGGTGGCCGTCGACTTCACCGTGGCCGCGGCTGCGGTCGCCAACCTGCGCTGGTGCGCAGGGCAGGGCATCCACGCGGTGGCCGGCACCTCGGGGATCGCGCCGGCCGACGTCGAGGACCTGCGCGCCCGCTTCGACGCGTCGGCGGCGAACTGCGTGATCGCCGCCAACTTCGCCATCGGCGCCGTGCTCATGACCCGGTTCTGCGAGCTGGCCGCGCCCTTCCTTGAGGGTGCGGAGGTGATCGAGCTGCACCACGACGGCAAGCTCGACGCGCCGTCGGGGACGGCGATGCACACGGCCGAGCGGATCGCGGCGGCCCGCGAGGAGTCCGGCGTCGCCTGGCCCGGCGACGCCACGACCACGCTGGTCGTCGACGGTGCCCGCGGCGGCGTCGGGCCCGGGGGGATCCACATCCACTCGGTGCGGCTGCGCGGCCTCGTCGCCCACCAGGAGGTCGTGTTCGGCGCCGTGGGGCAGAGCCTGACCATCCGGCACGACGCCTACGACCGCACGTCGTTCATGCCCGGCGTGCTGCTGGCCGTGCGTGCCGTGGCCGGCCGTCCCGGGCTCACGGTCGGGCTCGGGCCCCTCCTGGGGTTCTGACCGGCTGCCGGGCGGGCGACGGCCGGGGACCGGGCAGCGGGGCACGACCGTGGAGCGGGGCGACCGGCCGGTGCGCGAGCGCATCCTCGAGGGCACCTACGCGTGCGTGGCGCGCTGGGGCCTCGGCAAGACGACGGTCGAGGACGCGGCGCGCGAGGCGGGGGTCTCGCGCGCGACCCTCTACCGCTACTTCCCCGGCGGCCGCGACGAGCTGATCGACGCGGTGGTGCTGTGGCAGTTCCTGCGGTTCTTCTCGCGCCTCTACGAGGAGCTGCACCTGGCCACGTCGCTCCCCGAGGTGCTCGAGCGGGCGCTCGTGTTCGCCCGGCAGGCGATCCTGGAGCACGAGGTGCTCCAGCGCGTCATCGCCACCGAGCCCGAGATCCTGCTGCCCAAGCTCACCACCGAGCGCGAGCGCCTCGTCGGGATGGTCACCGGCTTCCTGCTCCCGTACCTGGCCCATCACACCGTGGTCGCGGGTGTCGACGTCCTGGAGGCCGCGGACTACCTGTCCCGCATGACCCTGTCGCTCATCTCCGCACCGGGCCGCTGGGACCTCGACGACCCGGTGCAGGTCGCCGAGCTGGTCCGGGTCCACATGCTGGCCGGCATCGCCGCTCCCCGCGAGTAGCCGGGGCCCGCGTCGCCCGAGGGCGGCGGTCCGGGCATGCACGGTCATCCGTTGACAGTGAGACAATTTCTGCCGTAGTGTCTCTGCGTGGAGGCCGCACCACTCGTGCTGGTCCCTGGGGAGGGGCCCGGCGCCGCTACGCGCACGCCGGGTGCCAGGGGGCCCATCGCCGACGAGCCGTCGCCGGGCGCGCGCCGCCCCTCGTCCGCCGCCGCTCGCGACCGCGCCAGCCGCTATCGCGAGCGCATCGTCGACGCGGCCCTGGGCTGCATCGCCGAGCGAGGGGTCGCGGCCACGACGGCGGACGACGTGGCCCGGCGGGCCGGCTGCAGCCGGGCGACGCTCTACCGGGTGTTCCCCGGCGGCAAGGACGCCGTCCTCGCCGCCGCGGTCGAGACCGAGGCGGCCCGCTGCATGGCCCACCTCGCCGTCCGCATGGGATCGGCGCCGAGCGCCGAGGACGTGGTCGTCGAGGGCGTGCTCGGCGCGTGCCGCTGGCTGGCCGGCAACCGCGCCCTCGCCCGGGTCCTGGAGCTGGAGCCGGAGGTGCTGGCGCCGCGCCTGGCCTTCGAGGCGGAGAGCCGCCTGCTGGAGCAGGCGGCGACGTGGGCAGCGCCGTTCCTGCGGCGGTGGCTGGCCGCTCCGGACGCCTACCGGATGGCCGAGTGGGCGGCGCGGATGGTCCTCGTCTACGGCCTGGGCGGCTCCGGCACCCACGACGCGACGGACGAGGACTGGGTCCGGCACCTGGTCCGGACGTTCGTGACGCCCGGCATCGAGGCGCTGCGGGGCGGGCCCGGGAGC
>JAJZYI010000319.1 GCA_021798135.1 Actinomycetes bacterium
ACGACGACTACGCCGCCCAGTAGCGCCAGCAGCTCGGCGCTGCCGCTCGGATCGTGGAACCTGCCGGCGCCGAAGCGATACGAGGGTGTCGTCGGCGTCGGGTTCCCGCACACCACCCTCGGTGCTGTGGCCATGGGCTTCAACGAGCTAAGCGCCGAGCAGCAGGTGAACCCGAGCATTGCTGCGTCTGTCGTCGAGGATGTGGCGCTCGACCCCACGCCCAAGCTTGGTCGTCAGGTGGCGCAGGGGATCGAGCAGTTGCGCGCCCGCTTCGGGATCCCTCCCACCGGTCCGACCCCGGACACGATCTCGGTGTCGTTGGAGGCTTGCCGGGTGCAGCAGGTGGCGCCTGACCGTGTCGTCGCCGGCTACGAAGGGGTGCTGGTCGTCCAGGGGCCGTCGATCCAGGGCGTGACGCAGGACTTCGCGGCGGCACTGCCCATGGTGTGGAACGGGTCGGACTGGAAGGTCGATGTCGCAGGAGCTGACTTGCCGACGCCTCCTGTTGCGTTCCCAGGTGCGCCCGGGTCGGCTGCGGACGGATGGCATCCGTGCTCGGAGGGATGAGCCATGTGTAACCCAATACTTGGTCTCGGTGCGTGCCTTTTGGGGAAGGCGGCTTCTGGGATCGCCGGTGGTGTCGCGTCGAGCGTGGGGTCGTCGATCTTCTCGGATCTAGCGCACTGGTGGGCGGATGCCTACAAGTCGCTGCTGGGTGCGTTCTCCGCGGCGTTTCTGCACGCGGGTGACGTGTCGATCGCCCAGTACCAGGCGAGTGGCCTGTGGAAGCTGGAGCTGGGGATCGGGATGGTGTTGGCGGCCGGGGGGATCATCTGGGCCGGGGCCCGGACTGGTTGGACCCGCTCGGGTGAGCCGATGGCGACGGCTCTGGCCGGTTTGGCGAAGGCGGTTGTGGGGACCGGGCTGATCTTCACGGTGGTGATGGCCCTGATGGCAGCCGCGGACTCGATCACCCAGGCGATCATGACCGCTACGGCCGGCTCGACGGCAGGATTCGCGGCGAAGCTGGGCGCGCTTTCCGCGGCGGGCGGTGTGAGCTCTACCGCGCTGATCTTCTTGTTCAGCTTGCTGGGGGTGATCATCACGGCCCTGTTGTGGATCGAGATGCTGATCCGCGCCGCGGGTTTGATCATCGTGACCATGACCGCGCCGATCGGGGCGGGCGGGTTGGTGCAGGAGTCGACGGCGGGCTGGTGGCGCAAGCTGGTGGCCGCCGAGCTGGCGTTGATCGTGGTCAAACCGGTGATCGCCCTGGTGCTCGGGATCGGGTTCACGGCGGTGAGCGGGGCCGCCGGCGTGGAGGGACTCCTGGTCGGGTTGATGATCCTGGCGGCCTCGGCGTTCGCGTGGCCGACGATCGCCCGGCTGTTCACGTTCTTCGGTTCGCAGGTGGCGAGCTTCGGGGTGGGTGGGGCGCTGGGCTTCGCCGGGGGATTGGCGGCGGCACGTGGCGGCGGCGGGTCCCTCTCGCAGGGCCAGCCGATGTGGCAGACGATGGAGATGGCAGGGCGGCGCACGAGCAATCCGAGTGATGCGCCGCTCGGCGGCCAAGGTGCGGCGGGCGTGGGGGGCGCCGGCCCGACTTCGCCGGGCACCGGCGGGGCGGCGGGGTCCGGGGAGCTGGCTGCTGGCGCTTCGGATGTTGCTGGGGGAGCAGCTGGATCTGGTGCTGCAGCTGGTGGTGCTGCTGCGGCGGCCGGGCCGGCGGGGATGGCGGCTGCGGCGGGGATCGCCGGGGCGAAGAAGGCGGCGGAGATGCCGGGCCACATGTTGTCTCATGCCGGGGACATGGCGGGCGTGGATGGTTCGAGCGCTTCGAGCCCGATGTTGGAGCCTCCGGCGAAGCCTGGGGCGGCTGCGCCGCCGCCGGCGTCTGGTGTGCCGCCGGATGTGTTGGCGCAGATGCAGCGTGAGGGGGCCACCCCACCGCCTGAGGCGCCACCTGCGCCTCCCGGCCGACAGGGGCCGTCGTGGCAGGACGTGAGCGGGCAGGGAGGCGCACGGTGAGCGACGCACAGTTCTACTCGGGTTGGCAGCGGGAGCGGGTCGGGCTGTTCTTCGGGTTGGACGGCCTGCAGAGCGCTGCGCTGGCGGCTGGGGCGCTCTGTGTGCTGGTCGTGGTGGTGTCGCGCTCGTGGACGACGGCTGCGGTGCTGATGCCCCTGGTGGTGCTCCTGGCGGCCTCGGCGCTGGTGCGGGTGCAGGGCCGGGTGCCGGTGGCCTGGGGGCGGACGTGGGTGGCTCACCGGATGGTGAGGCTTGCCGGTGCGCACCGGTTCCGTTCCCGGCCGCGCTGGCAGGTGGCGGCGGCCGACGGGGGTGTCGAGCCGCCTGCGGACCCGGGGGATGAGTGGGACCTGCCTGGGGTGCTGGCGCCGCTGCGGCTGCTGGCGGCCGACGACGGAAAGGGCCGCAAGTTCGCGGTTGTCCACCACCGGGTGGAGGGCACCTATACGGCTGTTGCGAGGGTGACCCATCCTGGCCTGGCGCTCCTGGCGTCCGCGAAGGCTCAGAACCGGGTGCAGGGCTGGGCGGGCTGGTTGGCTCAGCAGTGCGCCGAGGACGGCCAGATCTGTCGGGTCGGTACCTACCATCTCGCGGAGCCGGGCGAGGTGGACGAGCTGGGATCGTGGACGGACCAGCATGTACGCCCCGACGCACCGGCTCAGGCGGTGGCGCTGGTACGAGAGGTGATCGCGGCGGACCGTCGGCGGGTGGCGGACCACGTGAGCTACCTGGCGGTGTCGCTGTCTGCGGGCCGGTCTCGCCGTGAGATCCGCAACGCGGGCGGCGGGGACGCTGGGGCGTGTGCGGTGCTGGGACGGCGGCTTTCCTCGGTGGCGGGCACGGTGCTGGCCGCGGGGGTGGAGGTGGAGCGGTGGCTGGGGCCTCGGGAGCTGGCCGGTGTGATCCGCTCGTCGTACGCGCCGCTGGCTCGCCGTGAGGTGACCGCCCGGGAGCTGGCGTCGAGGCGCAACGGCTATGTGGGACCTGATCCTGGTGTACCCCCCGCGTTGGCCGGGCCGACGTGGGCGGAGACCTCCTGGGGTGTCTACGAGCATGATGACGCGTTCAGCGTGGTGGCGGAGATCGAGTGGCCGCGCACGCCGCGGGACGCCACGATGCTCTCGGGGATCCTCTCGGCGTCTGCGAAGGGGCGTCGGCAGGTGTCGATCCTCTACGAGCCGATCCCGCCTCGTGAGGCGGAGCGGAGCCTGGCGGTGGACAAGACCAAGCGCGATGTGGCCATTCGGTTGCGTCATAAGACCGGGCAGGTCGCGCCGGAGCGGGAGCGCAAGGAGCTGGCCACCGCGACGGCGCAGGACGCCGAGCTGGCCGCCGGGCACGGGCTGTTGCGGTTCTGCGGCTACGTGGCGGTGACGGTCACCGACCGGGCCGCCTTGGAGGAGGCGTGGGACGAGCTGTGCGCGGACGCGGGCGCGAGCGGGCTGGTGTTGCGCCGCTGCTCGGGGTGGATGGACACGGCGTTCGCTGCGGCAGCGGT
>JAJZYI010000320.1 GCA_021798135.1 Actinomycetes bacterium
CGGGTCGAGCTCGGGCGGGTCGAGCTCGGGCGGTTCGGGGTCGGGCGGTTCGGGGTCTGGCGGTTCGGGCTCGGGTTCCGGTGGCTCGGGCCCGGCACCGGGCGGGACCGGCGGCTCGGGCTCGTGAGGCTCGGGCTCCACCGCCGGGCTCCCGGCACGCCACAGGGAAGCACAGGAGGGAGCATGGTGAACGACGCGGGGATCGTGGGGCACGCCGGCGGGGCCGGCAGGCCGTGGTGACCGGGCAGCCCGGCGACGGGCTCGGAGCCCCGGTCGACCGCGCTCCGGCCGGCGCCGCCTTCGCCCGGCGGGTCGAGCAGCTCACCGGCAACCTGTGCCGGGTGCTCCGGGGCAAGGACGTCGTCGTCCACCAGGCGCTGGCCTGCGTGCTGGCGGAGGGGCACCTGCTGCTGCAGGACGTGCCCGGCACGGGCAAGACGTCCCTGGCTCGGGCGCTGGCCGCGTCGGTGCGGCTGGAGTGGAACCGCATCCAGTTCACGCCGGACCTGCTGCCGTCGGACGTGACCGGGGTCTCCGTGTTCAACCAGGCGACGGGGGCGTTCGAGTTCCGGCGGGGCCCGGTCTTCGCCAACGTGGTGATCGGGGACGAGATCAACCGCGCCTCGCCGAAGACGCAGTCGGCGCTGCTCGAGGTGATGGAGGAGCGCACCGTCACGACCGACGCCACCGTGTTCCCCGTGCCCCGGCCGTTCATGGTCGTCGCCACCCAGAACCCGATCGACATGGAGGGCACCTACCCCCTGCCCGAGGCGCAGCTCGACCGGTTCACCATGCGGCTGCAGGTGGGCTACCCGCCGGCCGACGCGGAGGCCGCCATCCTCCGCCACGAGAAGGACGGCGCCACCGTGGCGACCCTGGCGCCGGTGATGGAGGGGCTCGACCTGCTGGCCATGATCGACCACGTGAAGACGGTGGAGGTGTCGCCGGCGATCGAGGCCTACATCGTGGCGCTGGCCGCCGCCACCCGCGAGGCGCCGGAGGTGCGGCTCGGCGTGTCGCCCCGCGGCAGCCTGGCCCTGCTCCGCGTGGCCCGCGCCTGGGCCGCGATGGCGGACCGGCCGTACGTGGTCCCAGACGACGTGAAGGCCTGCATGGCGCCGGTGTGGTCGCACCGGATCCTGCTGCACCCCGAGGCGGAGCTGCAGGGGCGCAGCGCGTCGGACGTCGTCGGTCGTGCCGCCCAGTCGGTGCCCGTCCCGCGGCACGTGCACGCGTGACGGCCCCGGGCACCGTGCCCCGTCCCACCCGCCGATGACGCGAGCCGGCCTGGGAGCCCTCGTCGCGGGATCGGTGCTCACCGCTGCCGGCCTGGTGCTGCGGTGGCCGGCGCTGGCGGTGCTCGGCGCGGGGACGCTCATGCTCCTCGCCGCCGGCCTGGCGTGGATCGCCCACCCGCCGCGCGTCCGCCTGGAGCGACAGGTCCACCCGACGCGCGTGCCCAAGGGCGTCCCTGCCATCGCCTACCTGCAGGTCGCCAACACCGGCCGGTCGCGCCTGCCGGTGACCGTCGCCCGGCAGCCCTACGGCGACGGCGTCGTGCGCGCCGTCCTGCCGGAGCTCCGCCCCGGCGAGCAGGGCGTGCGCACCTACCGGCTCCCCACCGCCCGGCGGGGCGTGTACGACGTCGGGCCCGTGGAGGTGGAGCGCGGGGACCCCTTCGGCCTGCTCCGTGTCGTCCGCCGCTTCGGCGGCACCGAGCGCCTGTGGGTCCACCCCCGGCTGCTGCCGCTGCTGCCGCTGCCCTCGGGGGTCACCCGGAACCTCGACGGGCCGTCGTCCGACACGGCCCCGGAGGGCGACATCACCTTCCACCGCCTGCGCGAGTACGTCGACGGCGACGACCTCCGCATGGTCCACTGGAGGTCGACGGCGCGCACCGGCAGGCTCATGGTGCGCCACAACGTCGACACGTCGCAGCCCTACACCGTGGTGCTGCTGGACCTGGACCCGTCCGTCCACTCCGCCGACAGCTTCGAGACCGCCGTCGACGTGGCCGCTTCGGTGGTGGTGGCCTCGGCACGCGACAACGCAGCGGTGCAGCTGTGCGCCAGCACCGGCGCCCGCGTCGGCGGGCCGGGCGGCGCCGCCGCGCAGCAGGCCGTGGACTGGCTCACCGAGGTGGCGCCCGATCCCGCGGGCGACGTGGCCCGCGAGCTCCGCCGCCTGCGGTCGCACCGCGGCGGCACCGGGCTCGTCGTGGTGACCGGCGCGCTGGCGGACCGGCCGGCGGCACCTGCCGTCGGGGAGGAGCGCCGCGCGCGGGGGGAGCGGGAGCCCGGCACCGACGCGCCTCGCCGGCCGGACTGGCTGCAGGGGCTTCCGTCGCTGCGCCGCCGGTTCCGCCGGGTGGTGCTCGTCTCGATCGCTGAGGCCACCGGCCCGCCGGTGCGCCTGCCCGGCGTCACGGTCGTCCAGGCGGGCGACGGGGACGCGTTCGCCGCGGCGTGGCACCTGCAGGTCCGCCGGCCGGCGGCGGTGCCCGGCCCCGCCGCTGCGGGGCACGCCCCGGGCGCTCCCGGGACCGGGGGGAGGTGAGCCCGTTGGGCCTGCCCACCCTTTCCGGAGCCGGAGCCGGAGCCGGAGCCGGAGCCGGTCCCGGCTCGCCGTCGGGCCGCGACGCGGGCGCCGTGCCGCGCCCGCCGCCGCTGCACCGGTGGCGACGGCCGGCGGCGCAGCTCCGGCAGCTGGTGCGCGCGGAGGGGGCGGCCGGCGTCGCCCGCCTGGCGGTGTCGGCGGCCCGCTGGCCCCTCGCCGTGGCCGCCACCGTCGCCGCCATGGCACCGCTCGCCGGCGCGTTCGGCGGCGACGTGGCGTTCCCGGTGGTGGCGGGGGCGGCCGTGCTGTCGGTGGCCACGGCGGCGGTGGTCGCCCGGGCGGGCCGCAGCGCCTCGTGGTCCGTCGCCGTCTCGGCGGCGGGCGCCGTCGTGTTCACCCTCGGCGCTGGCCTGCACGAGCCGCTCGGCTTCGCGGACCTGGCCCGGGGGCTGGCGGAGGGCCCCGCGCACCTGCTGTCCGAGGCCCTGCCCGTGGCGTCGCCGAGATGGCTCGTCGTCGTGCCCGCCCTGCTCGCGTGGGCGACGGGCGCCGTCTGCGCCGAGCTGCTGGCCCGCCGGCGGGACGTCGGCACGGCGGCCGCCGCCTGGGCGTGCGGGTTCACCGCGGCCGTGGCCCTCACCGCCGGCGGCCCGCGCCGGTCGGTGGGCGACGCCGTGCTCCTGCTCGTGGCGGTCGGCGTGCTGGTCTTCACCCAGCGGTGGCTCGCCACGGTCGGCCCGGCCGGCGAGGGTGCCGGTCCGCCAGGCGCCGGGAGCCCTGCGGTCCCCGGCAGCGCGCCCTCCCCTGGCAGCGCGCTGTCCCCTGGCAGCGCGCTGTCCCCGGGTGGTGCGCTGTCCCCTGGAGGCGCGCCGTCCCACGGCGGCGGGCCGCCCGTGGCCGGGGCGGGTCTGGCCGGCGCCGTGCTGGCGCGGTGGCCGCGCGCCGGCCGGCACTCCGCCCCGCT